>JBGAWL010000010.1:0-34700 GCA_044227625.1 Saccharimonadales bacterium (SeqCode)
AGCCAAACACGTTCACTCAGATGATTGACTTGTACAACGAACTCGGCGGGAGCATTGCCACCTGTATGCGCGTTAGTACCGACAAAGAGTTTGAGCGCTACGGCATTCTCGCAGGTGAGGAAGTGCGTGATGGTGTTCTCAAAATGTCCGGCATGGTTGAAAAGCCTGGGCGCGAAAAGGCTCCATCTAACTATGCCCAGGTGAGTAGCTATTTGTTTGAGCCGGGCGTGCTCAAATATATTGAAAACGGCCTGGCGACGCTGCCGACCGGTGAGGAATTTTATGTGGCGAGCAGTCTGGTCGACCCCATGCTCAAAGACGGCCATAAGTTTTTTGGCTGTCTCATGCAAAACAGTCGGCGATATGATACCGGCGATAAGTTGGAGTATCTTATGACGGTAGTGGAATTTGCCCTGCGACATAAGGACCTCGGCGCTCCGTTCCGCGAACACGTGGAAAAACTTCTGAAACAATCGTGAGCTGGCTCACTGTTTGTGCGCTAGAAATAGTGGTATAGTAGTAGCATGGATGCATTTGAAATTCTCGTTATTATACTAAGTGTTTTTCTGGCAATATTTCTTGTTCTTAGCATAGCAATAGCTGTGCTAACACTTAAGCTCGTGAAGTCACTTCGTGAAGTTGCCGCCAAGGGTGGTGCCATAGTCGACCGTGTGGAAGAAATAGGCGAAACTTTCGCCAAAAATGCCGGTGCAGTTGGGCTGCTACGTATGCTTATGAAGTTCGTTACAACAGCAAGTAAACACAAGAGGAGATAGCAGATGTCAAAATCCGACAAACCAAATGTAGCAAAGAAACTAGCCATAGGTGCAGCCCTGAGTGCGGTAGCTGGTTATATTGCGGGGATTTTGACGGCGCCAAAGAGCGGCAAGGAAACGCGTGAAGACATCAAAGACAAGGCAGTAGAAACCTACGCAGCTGCCGAGAAAGAACTCAAAAAACTCCATACAGAACTTGGTGATGTCCTTACAGAGGCTGGCGACAAGTTCGGTGAACTCCGGGGTAAGGGCAAGAAATCGCTGGACGAAGCCGTGAGCAAAGGCCAAAAAGCCAAAGACAAAGCTCGCGAAGTACTTTCAAGTCTCCACGACGGCGAAGCCGAGGACAAAGACCTCAAAAAAGCCATAGCCGAAGCCACCAAAGCCGTAGAAAACCTCCGCAACTACCTGAAGAAGTAGTGTCCCTCCAAAGTTTATGCATAACTGACTTGTGGAAGGACTGCTATAACTTTGTTGTCCGCCAGAAGCATTGTTTGTTGCAGCATTGTTCCAGCTTCATCGTGTTCGATTCTTGAGATAAAATGTATGCCAAAAGTACGGGATTCAATCGCTGCGAGAACAAATACTATCCAACCAGCATAATCTTTGGGGAAAGCCGATACATCGAAGTCCTGACCATACCTCATCCATTTAAGATTACGAATGTCTGGACTGTCAATCTGGGGTTCACTGGGGCCACTAGGTGTACCCAAAATTACCTCAGCGCCATAAACATGTACTTGCGATTCTGCAGTTTCACTAGATGCTAATACTAATCTACCCAAAAATTTTAACTCCGCTGGGCTTACTGCCAGTCCGGTTTCTTCATGCAATTCGCGAAGAGCTGTTTCTGATGAGCTTTCATGTCCAGTAGGTTTCCCTCCAGGGAAAACCATTTCGCCTGCGCCAAAACCCCGCTGTTTTTCACCAGCAAGCACCCACAACTCATCCCCCCGCCGTGAGTAAGGAATCACGAGTGATTGTTCTTGTAATAAGACGGGGGAGAACATGCATATATTATAACACAAAATCAGATACATGAAAAATATTGTTGTAAAAGTGAAACTGACGGCGGGCAAGGGTGTGCGTTATAATTCTTGTTAGTTGAGGAGTGGACTGCGCCATCAGCCTTGTCATGCTGAACTTGATTCGGCATCCATGCGTCACGATTGGTGTCAGTAGGAACGTATAGATTCTGTAATGAATTCAGAATGACGAAAATGGGGTGAAGGTGACAGAGAAGAAAACGGCAAATGAAGTGAAATTGGCTGCGCCTACAGTGGCGGATTATGTGCATTTGCATAACCATACGCAGTACAGTTTGCTCGACGGCCTTACCAAGATTCCCGAATTGGTGAGCTTTGTGAAAGAGCAGGGGATGAGTGCGGTTGGCATGACTGACCACGGTACGCTAAGCGGCACTATTGAGTTTTATAAAGAGTGTTTAGGCCAAGAGGTAAAGCCCATCATCGGCATAGAAACGTACGTGGCGGCGCGTCGTCATACGGACAAGGACCCCCAGAAAGATAAAAATCGCTACCACCTAATTTTGCTCGCCATGAACCAAACAGGCTACCAGAACCTTATGCAGCTTAGTACGACGGCCAATCTCGATGGTTTTTACTACTTTCCACGTATAGACCATGAGTTGCTAGAGCGTTACGGCGAGGGGCTGATTGCGATGAGCGCCTGCTTGGGCGGCGAAATTGGCGACGCGCTAAAGAACGATGATTACGCCAAAGCGAAAGAAGTAGCCAGCTGGTACAAAAAAACATTTGGCGACCGCTACTATCTGGAAGTACAAGACCACGGTCACCCAGAGGCGCCAAGCCATAGCCCGGAACAGGAACGGGTCAATAACGGTGTTTTTAAGCTGTCGAAAGAGCTAGACATACCGGTGGTACTGACGTGTGATGCGCACTACTTGCGGCATAGCGACCAAGACGCCCACGAAATATTGCTGTGTGTGGGTACGGGCGCGTTCCTAAGCGACGAAAAGCGCATGAGCCTAAAGGACTACGAACTGCACGTCACCCCGCCAGCAGAACTCATCAAGCGCTGGGGCGAGCAACACCCAGAGGTGATTCGCAACACGCGGGCGGTCGCGGAGCGCTGCGAAGTCAATATTGACCTTGGGAAAATTCTCATCCCGAAGTTCCCGGTACCAGAAGGGGATACCGAAAAGACCTATCTCGATAAACTTGCGTTTCGTGGTATGGCTTGGCGGTACGGTGACGTGGCAGAGGCTGATACCGTCGATATGTCTATTGCTGAAGCGCGCAAACATATCCCACCGGCGGTGATTGAACGGGCGGAGTACGAACTGGGGATTATTGAGCGAATGGGTTTCGACGGCTACTTTCTCATCATCCAAGATTTTATTAACTGGGGGAAAAACCAAGGAATTGTGTTTGGCCCCGGACGAGGGAGTGCAGCCGGCTCCATCATCTCCTATGCGCTGAAAATAACCGAACTCGACCCGCTTGCGTACGACCTATTGTTCGAACGGTTCTTAAACCCCGACCGGATTTCCATGCCCGATGTTGACATAGACATCCAAGACACGCGCCGCGACGAAGTTATCCAGTACTGCGTAGAAAAGTACGGTACCGACCGCGTGGCGAACATAGTGACGTTTGGCCGGATGTTTGCTCGCAACGCCGTGCGCGATGTCGCCCGAGTGCTGCAGGTGCCCTACGCCGATGCTGACCGCCTGGCCAAGATGATTCCGCAGCCGGTGCAGGGGCGTCATATTCCGCTAGCAACCTCCATAGTAGATGATGTCGACCTTCGCCGTGAGTACGAAACGAACGAAACGAGCAAAACCGTTATAGACTACGCCATCATCCTCGAGGGGACCGTGCGGAGTCATGGGGTGCACGCGGCGGGTGTGGTGATTGCGCCAGACGACATTGTGAAGTTTGTACCGCTTGAAATGGCGCAAAAGGGCGTTGTCGCTACCCAGTATCCCATGGGACCCATAGAGGAATTGGGACTCCTTAAGATGGACTTTCTTGGTCTCAGCAACCTCACCATCATAAAAAACGCCCTGCGTATCATAAAAAAGGTCTACGGCGACGACATAGATATAAACACCATCCCGCTTGATGACGCCAAAACGTACACCCTGCTTAGTAGCGGCGATACAACCGGTGTTTTTCAACTTGAGTCGGCTGGTATGAAGCGCTACCTGAAGGAGCTACAGCCGTCGGTGTTTGAAGATATTATTTCTATGGTGGCGCTGTATCGACCGGGTCCAATGCAGTGGATAGAAGATTTTATTGCCCGCAAGCATGGCAAAAAGCAAATAACCTATATGCACCCAGCAATGAAGCCGGCGCTCGAGAGTACCTATGGTGTTATTGTCATGCAAGAGCAGGTCATGCAGATTAGCAAAGAGATGTGTGGTTTTACGGGTGGCCAGGCCGATACGCTCCGGAAGGCCATAGGCAAAAAAAACCCGCAAATGATGGCCAAAATGAAAGCAGAGTTCATAGAAGGTGCTGTTAAAACCGTGGGGGCTGAGCGTAGTCTCATGGAAACGTTTTGGAAGCAGCTCGAAGATTTTGCGGCCTACTGTTTTAACAAAGCGCATGCTGCGTGCTACGGTCTGATTGCCTACCAAACGGCGTACCTGAAGGCTCACTATCCAGCGGCGTTCATGGCGGCGCTCATGACCAGCGACTACGACGATACGGACCGTCTGAGTATAGAAATTACTGAATGTAAAAAAATGGGTCTCCAGGTCTTGCCGCCGGACGTAAACGAATCATTCGGAGAATTTGCGGTCGTGAAGGAAAAGAATGCCATTCGGTTTGGCATGAACGCCATTAAGAATGTCGGACAAGGCGCTGTCGAAGAGATTGTGCATGCTAGAGAGGGTGGTGCATTTACCAGCATTGAGGACTTTGTGGGCGCGGTGAACCTCCGTACTGTCAACCGCAAGGCGCTGGAAAGTCTTGCCCGCTCGGGAGCGTTTGACGCCTTTGGCGACCGCTCGACGCTGCTTCATAATCTAGACGTTATACTCGCATTTGGACAACGCTTGCAAAAAGAAAAAGCCAGTGGCCAGACTGACTTGTTTGGCACGCTCTCAGATGATGCCGCCTCGGCAAAACCAACCTTGCAGCTCACCCCGCCCGAACATAAACACAATGCTCGGGAACTGCTTTTATGGGAACGAGAACTATTGGGGCTGTACTTGAGCCAGCAACCGCTCGCTGCATTTAGCGCGCTCCTTGCAGAACAAACCACCCCGCTCAATCTACTGAAGCCCGAACACGATGGGCGTGCGGTTGTGGTGGGCGGCAGCATCACAGAAACCCGGGAAATTACGACCAAAAACGGTCAAAAAATGGCGTTCGTTAAGGTCGAAGATGAGCACGGCGATATTGAAGCTGTGCTCTTTCCTTCAGCGTATCAACAAACAGTTGGACTTTGGGAACGTGACCGCGTGGTTCTGGTGCGGGGGAAACTCAGCACAAAAGGCCGCGATGGTAATGCGGGCGATGAGGTGAAACTGCTCGTTGATGACGCTCGCGAGGTTACACACGAACAGGCGGCTGCATACCAATCAACTGGTCGCAAGGCGCGTGTCCCAAAACCTGCAAAGGCGGCAAAACATGCGAAGACGGTAGTAAAAACTCCGGCTTTGTCCGAGGCTGAAACAAACAAACCGCTTCGTCTGTATATACGGCTGCTCAGAAGCGACGACACAACACAACTGAGCCAAATGAAGCAAATAATTGATAGCCAGATAGGTGAACATGAGGTAATACTGGTGCTTGGCCCAGATACCGCCAAGCAAGCCGTAAAACTCCCCACTAGAGTTAATGCCAGCGCGGTCATGACCGAGCTGAGTGAACTTATTGGTTCCGAGAACGTCAAACTTCATTAGGTTACATAGATGTTCGGGTGGTAGGTGTACCACTACTCCGGGTCTACCGTATGGTGCCCGTTGTCTGCAGCAGTATGAAGCCGAGCGTTGCAACGGCAACGAATATGATGTCCAGAAACGGGTGATGCAATATGAACTTTTCGCCGCGAACCAACACTTTATGCCAGGCAAAACTGTGACGGAGCAGAAAAGCGAGGAGGGCAATACTCGCAAGCATGCTCACCGCAAACTGCGACCAGCCGACGTTCGTTGCAGTCAGTACTTGCAGACGGCTTACTTTTTTTGGAGCGGCGCTGTCGGCGGCTTTTGCGACCGTGTCGGGGTCGCCTTGTCTTGTTGCCGGTGCAGGTTCCTTCGGTTCGGCTACAGGCTGTTCGGTAGGGGTTGGTTCGGCGGGCGTTTCTTCTTGAGCGGGTGTTGATGGCTTGCTGGAGCCGCCGCCTGAAGCAGTTGGGCTTGGGCTTGCCGCAGGAGTGGGTGACGGCGCAGGAGTCGGTGTCGGGGTTGGTGCTGGCGTCGGGGCAGGAGCAGCCGGTGGCGTTCCGCCGACTGGCAGGGCATACATTGCTACGACCACCGTTTGCGGACCACTTCCTTGGTAGTTTGCTGAATTTGCTATCCCAAAACCAACCTCACTAAAACTGGTGTTGAGTATATTTGCACGGTGACCGGTACTATTCATCCAGCCGGTAATGGTGTCTGACGCTGTTGCGAAACCGTATGCTAGATTTTCTCCCGCTGTTTGATAGCTGTAACCAACAGCGGTTATGAATGTCCATGGTGTTTGGCCATCGGGTGTATTGTGCGACCAGTAGTCTCTGGCAACCATGTCGTTTGCTTTATTTTGAGCGGCTTGGTTTAGGACACCGTTGAGTGCAAGTGCGCCAAGGTTATTTGCGGCCCTTTGTGAGTTTGTGCCGCTTAGGAGCGACGATGCACTCATGTCGGTTGCATACCCCAGCACGCTGCGTTGGTGGCCAGCAAACCAGGTGTTAAAAAGTAGGCCAAATGTAAAGATTGCGACAATAGGTAAATACGGCCAATAAGGCTGGGTATAGCGACTGCTTTGGCGATGGTGCTTCGCAGTTCGTTTGCGGTGCGCCACGCTTTGGCGGCGGGTTTTTGTTTTTGCGAGTGTCATATTTGTTTTGATAGTATCATAAGAACTATAGCATACTTATCATACACTTGCAAACTGCGCTTGATAGAGAGCAATTGCTGCGGCTTGTACAACGTTTAGTGATTCTTTCTGACCAAATAGGGGTATTTCAACGGTGTAATCACACAGCTTTAATAGCGCATCTTCTACCCCTTCAACCTCGCGACCAAGTAAAATCGCTATCTTATCAGGTGGTATCCAAGACGAAATGTCAGTACTGCCAGGGGCTTGTTCGAGCGCGACGACAGTATAGCCATTGCTACGTAGTTTTTGTATCAGTACAAGTAAATCAGGGTGCCTCTCCCAGGAAACCAGCGATTCCGCACCAAGAGCGGTTTTGTGTATCTGGGCGGTTAGTTTTTGGTGAATGTGCGGAAGACGTTCGTCGTTCGGCACGCTTGGATACGGTGAATAACCACTTATATATACCCGTTCTACGCCCAAGCACTCAGCCGTACGAAGTAGGCTGCCAATGTTGTGGGTGCTTCGAATATCGTGGGCAATGAGTACAACTTTTCTGTTCATTGTACCTATATCATACGATATGCTTTCTTCTCCAAACACAAGCAGTTATAATACTGGTATATGAGTGGGACGGTGAATGGACGATAACCAACAAGCACGCTATAACGATGAGCAGGCGACGGCACGCCGAGCAGATATTCTCCATGTTAGCTACACAGACACCTCGCAAATGGCAGAAAAGCCGCTCTTTAAGGACATCGTCACAAACGAGCAAATGCGGCAGTACAAACTTATTCCCATGCAGGCCGACCGCAGCAATATATTGTTTGGTATAACTACTACAACCTCGCAGCAGACCATGAACGCCCTTGTGGAGCACTTTACCGACCAAAAAGTTGCGTTCACCCTTATATCGGAAAGCGGCTTCAAGGAGTACATGGCACTATATGACCCTCCGAAGCAGGTTGTCTACCAAGATATCAACATAAATACTGCTGGAACTGAGCAGCTGGTTAAAGAAGTATCCCTTACACTCGAACAAGTGCGTGCCGATGACATGCTGGCGTATCTGGTGAGTCAAGCACACAACCTGAACGCGAGCGATATCCACCTCGAAACACAGGTCGAGGACGCGCGAGTGCGGTTTCGTATAGACGGCGTCCTCCACCCGGTTGCCCGGCTGGAACCAGACAAATATCGGGTACTTATAGCGGCAATTGCTAGTGCGGGAAATGTCAGTACGAGCGCTGACTACGCACAGCAGGGTCACATTGCGCAAAAGGTAAAAATGGCTGACGGTCATGAGGTGGATGTGAATGTGCGTCTCGAGACCGTTCCAACCATACATGGTATGGACGTGGTGATGCGGCTGTTCAATATGGACCGCGCCATGTATAACCTAGACAGGCTTGGGCTGCTGCCTGACCAACGCGCGGTCGTAGACGGCATTATCAGTAAACCGAGCGGTCTCGTGCTTATCGTCGGCCCCACAGGTTCAGGTAAGACAACAACGCTGTATTCTATGCTCAATAGCCTTGCCAGCGATGAGCGCAAAATTATCACCGTTGAAGACCCGGTTGAGTACCAGTTTGAGGGCATCACACAGATTCCTATTAAGTCGACCGAGTCGGGTAACGATAATTCCTTTGCCGATAAACTCCGCGCCATTCTGCGTCTTGACCCAGATATTGTTATGGTGGGGGAAATTCGCGACAACGACACTGCCAAAACGGCGCTTCAGGCGAGCCTAACGGGGCACCTCGTGCTCGCCACATTCCATGCCTCATCCGCCTCGGCGGCGTTGACTCGCTTGAGTGACATTATTGGGCAGAACCCGTTGTTTGTCTCGGCTATTCGCCTTGTTATGGCCCAGCGGTTAATTCGGCAGCTTGATGACTCGCTAAAGCAGCCATATGACCCGTCGCCATCTGAATTGCAAATAATTCAACGTGTCGTCGACACATTGCCGACCGACGTACAGCGGCCAAACCTACAGGGGCTAAAACTGTATAAACCAGGCTCATCTTCCGAGAATCCGTACGGTTTTAAGGGGCAGATTGCCATACGAGAGCAGTTTATTATGACCGGAGAAATCCGGAAACTGCTTGAAAGTCACGACCATGTCTTGTCCTCGCAAGAAATTGAAGCATCAGCTGTGGCGAGCGGCATGCGCACCATGTTGCAAGACGCCATTTTGCATGTTGTTGCCGGCCGCACCACCCTAGACGAAGTCTTCCGCGTTGTTGGCTAGGCCTATACTACCGCCTCCCGCCATCCTTCTCCCACTGTCATCCTGAGCGAAGTCGAAGGATCTCCCGTTCCTAATTCCTAGCCTCACTTCCCCAAGGCAGTTCTCGGACTGCCAGCCGACTTCCTCTTTTACCAGATAAGAGGAAGCGAGAAACCTCGGCCAGAGCTCCATCTCTTGGTCAGCTGTTGTTCGTTTTGACAACCAACTCGACAACTCCTCAGGTGTATGTTGCCCCCGGCAATATACACCTTCGTCAAGCAAGTCTCGTCGCCTGTCGGAAGTTGTCAAAGCCGACAACACCATGAGCCAGGAGCTTCCGCATGGCCATTACTAGCTAACGTCGCTTGCGCGACGAACTATAAGCGGACTGCGGCCGCAGTCTTAACTCATAGCTCTTATCTCTTAACTCTATTCTTGACTCATGTCTCATGACTCATGGCTCTCATCCACTCTCTCATCTAAAACCTCTAACCCCTCCCCCATAACCTTTTCTCTTGCTTTCAGGGGTCATATAGGGTACAATCTTACGGATATGGAATACATCAAAGAACTTGAAGCATCCTTCAAGAAGGGCGCAGTGGTAGACGTGCGCTCGGGCGACACTGTCAAAGTCCACCAAAAAATTCGCGAAGGTAGCAAAGAGCGCGTCCAGATTTTTCAGGGTCTTGTTATACGCTGCGACCGGCGCGGTAGCCACACCAGCCGCATCACCGTACGGCGAATTGCCAGCGGCGTTGGCGTAGAAAAGAGCTTTCTGCTCCACAGCCCGCTTGTACTCAAGGTTGAGGTGACTAAGCGCAGTAAAGTTCGCCGCAATAACCTTAGCTACATGCGTAAACTTACCGGTAAGTCTGCCCGTCTGACTGGCGTTGACTTTGACCGCCAGGCCGTCAATGACGTCCGTGACCTTGAGGCTGAGAAAGCAGAAGCCGAAGCTAAAGAAGCAGCAGCCAAAGAGGCTGAAGCCAAAGCCGCCGAAAAAGCCGCCGAAGAAGCCGAGCTTGCCAAAAAACAAGCTGAAGTAGAAGCAGCCCACAAAGCCGCCGAAGCTTAAAATCAAGTAAAATCGTTCTCTGTAAAACCAAACTCCCGGGTAAAACCGGGAGTTTTCGTTATACTGTGGGGTGTGGTATTTAACTTTATTTCAGTACTTATTCCGTTCGCGCTATTTTTTGGCTTGCCTAAAGTGCTAGGGTCTAGCAAGCACAGGGTGCTCCTCGCGGCTGCCTGCCTGGTGTACGCGCTTTCGTGGTATATCCCTTCACCACCAATCGATGGTCGAGATACGGCTTTCATGACGCATTTCTTTGGTGGTGGTGTGTTCTGCGGTTTGCTTGGTTCGTATATAAAGCTCGTTACGAACTGGCGCGCAAAATGGTACAGCGAACTGGCCGCCCTTTATGCTCTTACTTCGGCACTTGGTGTCCTGAATGAGCTATTCGAGATACTGCTATATTCGCAGGGTCTCATGCCGAACGGCATTAGTGACACGTCGTGGGATTTGCTCGCAAACACGCTCGGAGCTGTTACGTTCTTCGCAGGGTATACGTTGAGTCGAGTAACATGGCGGTCATAGTCGGTATAGACGAAGTAGGACGGGGCTGTTGGGCCGGCCCCCTTGTCGCCGCTGCCGTGATATTGCCCCCAAATCTATTTTGGGAGGACTGTCCTCCCAAGGGTAGGGGGATGGTGCTGCGCGATAGCAAGAAACTTAGCAAAAAACAGCGGGAGTTTCTTGTGACGCAAATCCAATCCCAGGCGAAAGCCTACGGTGTTGGATGGGTCACTCCAAGTGAAATTGACAAACTTGGGCTGACAAAATCGGTGCAGCTAGCCATGTTGCGAGCTATGAAAAAACTACATGAAACTACAACCGAGTATGACGAGGTTATTATAGACGGCAATGTGAACTTTTTCGCGAGCGTCAAAGGGTTGTCAACTGACAAAATTTCGGCCGTTGTGCGAGCGGACGATACGGTGCCTGCGGTGAGTGCGGCAAGCATACTGGCCAAGGCTGCGCGTGATGAATACATGGCGCAAATGAGCCACAAGTACTCTGGCTACGGTTTCGAGAAAAACGTCGGGTACGGTACGGCGGCGCATGTAGCCGCCCTCAAACAGTATGGAGTTACGGACTTACACCGGAAATCGTTTCGGCCTATACGTGCTTATCTCGCGGATCGAGACAACTTAGCTTCGCCGCTTTAGTACGTTGGAGATCCTTCACGTTTGTTTAGGGTGACACGCGTAAGTACTACGCTGTAATCCTGTGCGTAGCGAAATATTACATGGTTTGCGTCGGAGATACTTCACTGACATTCAGGATAACGCAAAGGTAAAGGGTTGTCATTCTGAGCGAAGCGAAGAATCTTCTGATTTGGTATTATATTTGCACCATGATGAGGTCGTACTACGTATATATACTGACTAATCCTTCGCGCACAACCCTATATACGGGCATGACGAATGATTTAGAGCGAAGGGTATGGGAGCATCAATCCAAGCAAATTGATGGTTTCACTAAGAAGTACAACTGTAGCTGCCTTGTGTATTACGAGGAGGCAGGCGATGCCTTAACGGCTATTGCTAGAGAAAAAGAAATCAAGGGATGGACTAGACGGAAAAAAGAAAAATTGATTGACACGTTGAATCCAGACAGGGAAGATCTTTCGCTTTCGCTCAAGATGACACAGGTGAAGTCTGGTGAGTAACTATTCGTCAGGGCACAGAGCGGAGCAGGTTGCTGCGGAGTATTTGCAGAAACACGGCTACGATGTAGTAGGGCTCAACTGGCGGCACGCGAGGGCAGAAATAGACATTATAGCCCGTAAGAAACTCGGTTGGCGCCGCTACGGTCCACTGATATTTTTTGAAGTTAAACATCGCAAAACAGATAACCAAGGTCGCGGCCTCGACTACATAACGCCAAAGAAACTAGAGCAAATGCGCTTCGCCGCCGAGCTGTATGTTTCTTTGCAGCGCTATAATGGCAAATATACACTGGGTGGTATTGAACTAAGTGGTAGCGACTACCATATTACACAAGTACTCGATACTATTATGGCTTAAAAAAATTCTGAATGGCCTCCAGGTCGCGTGAGAGCCAGGCGAGGCGGGCGGTGATTTCTTCGTAGCCGATGGTGATATTGCGTTTCAGCATGGGCTGGTCGAGTTTGCTGTCGAACAAAGAGTGGTATTTTTGCTCGTACTCCGGCGTGTTAACCACGCTGGCGGCGTAGCGGGGGAGGTAATCATACGATTTGTCATTCTCAAACGTTTTCTGCAGCCAAGCCCATTCATCTACCATCCATTGCCAAGCGGTGTCGCGCGTGTAGCGGTTGCGGAGCAGGTAAATAAGCCAGCGGTCGACATCTTGTGGTTTGACGAGCTTGCCGTCTTTGAGTCGGGCCAAGAGTTTTTCGGCAACGGCTATGTCGCGCGTGGCCGTCAGGGCATCGCAAGCGTCGCCCTTGAGGTCGCTGTTGTGGGTGGTATCGTGAAGGTTCAGTAGGAACTCGACGGCTTCCGCGTCGCCTTCTTTGACAGGCACAGACAGTATGAGTGGACGCAACTCGGCGGGTAGGGGGACATCCTTTTTTGTGTAGTCAGTAAACATTGTGCGCATGGTGACGAGGATTGCTTCGTCTTCGCCATACGCGCCAAGCCCTAGTATGAGGCCGCGAAGCTTTGTGTCGGCGGCAGATTCGTTTTTGGCCGGCTTCCAGCCAAGCCGCTTGTATTGTTGCTGCACTATGCTGCGACTGAGCTGTTTTATGGCTGGCTCGAGCGATTCGTCGAGGTCTACAAACCGGCGCACTTCGCTGGCGACCAGGCCGATGATATCCCAGACTGGCTCACTGGTTTCGTTTTCGTAGGCGGTGAGGAGTCGTAATGTTTCGCCGTAGCTTTGGTGGCCCGCTCGAGCTAGCATAGCACTACTATTCAGTAGCATAAGTCTGTCAGCTTCGGCGAGCTGCTGCGAGGCTACCTGCTGCTCTATGTATTTCTTGGTGTTTGTAGACTGGTAGTCGACGAGGTAATGCCCGCGCGCTCCCATATTCACCATAACAGGACTGTCCTTTGAAGCGGTCCATTTCACCTGGGATGTATCAAATACCTCTGGAGCGTTCACTTCGTTTGCAAATACCGGCACTGGCCACAGCCGGGTAGCATCGGCTTTGCTGGGGTCGTCAAGAAAGTGTTCCTGGCTAAGAGAAATGTCCGTAGAGGTTTGGGCGACGTGTACGACCGGAAAGCCGGAACGCTGAAGCCATGGGTTCATAAATGTGCCAACGTCTTTTCCGCTGGCTGCGCTGAGTGCTGCCCAGAGGTCATCACCTCGGGTATTGCCGTAGGCGTGTTGGGTGAAATATGCGCTCAGTCCTTTGCGGAATGCGGCTTCGCCGATGTAGTGCTTGAGCATATTTAGCAGTTGTCCGCCCTTGGCGTAGACGATGCTACCGTCGAAAAGTGTGCTGATTTCGTCTGGGTGGTGTACGTCGACATGCACGGACTGTACGCCGTAGGTGGCGTCGCGCCGGAAGGCAGCCAGACCCTCGCTCGCAATAAACTGGTTCCAAACCTCCCACTTTGGGAACATGGCGTCGACAGCTTGGTATTCCATCATGTTGGCAAAGGATTCATTGAGCCACAGGTCGTCCCACCAGCGCATAGTCACGAGGTTGCCGAACCATTGGTGGCTGGTTTCGTGTGCCACCACCAGCGCAATGTATTCGCGTATACCTTGACTTGTCTGGCCGGGGTAGTCTAGTAAAACTCGCTCTCGGTAGGTTATAAGTCCCCAGTTTTCCATGGCACCGCTAGAAAAGTCTGGCAGGGCAACATGGTCGGCCTTGGGCAGTGGGTACGGTACGCCGAAATAATCTTCAAAATATTCTATGCTGCGCGTAGCGACATCGATTGCAAAGTCGAGCGACTCCGCTGGTTGCACTGTGGTCGCCCACACATTGACATCTACGCCAGACTTGGTTTTGGCAGATTTCTTGTGTAGGTTGCCCGTGACGAACGCCAGGAGGTAGGTGCTCATACGTGGTGTTGGCTGAAAGGTAGTTTGTAGTCGGTAGTTAGTAGTTTGTAGATGCCCAGATGTAGAACTGGCGCCTTTGACTCTCCCTTGTTTCGTTATGGGAGTGTTGCTTAAAACCTGCACCCCCTCCTGCGTCATGAGCGTAAGCTCGAACACCGCTTTTGCTTCGGGCTCGTCTATGCACGGGAAGGCTTCACGCGCATGGTGACTCTCGAACTGGGTGGCAAACAGCTTCTGTTCCTTGCCATCTGCGTCTTTCCAATAGCAGGGGTAAATGCCGGTCATGCCGTCGGTTATTTTGCCTTCAAACTCCATGGTTACGGTGTATTCGCCAGGGTATGCCATGCTTTCGGTATGCAGGCGCACTTCTTGGAAAGATTTGTGGTGGTTTATGCGCGCAAGGGGCAGCTCTGCTTCGCCCTTTTTGTCTCGTCTTACTATTTTCCCAGAGGTGACCTTCACCCCATTTGCATGAAAGGTCAGTCGCTGGCTGGGCCGCCCCACCTTTTTCCCGGCCACAACAACACGCCCCGAAAAGCGCATTGCTTCTTCATCAATCTGAATCTCAAGCTCATAATTTTCCGGCTGAAATTGTGTATATAGTCGTGTAACAGATTTGCCCATGGCTACAGTCTAGCATAACTAAACGGGCAAATATTACTTGCCAAGTTCACAATATGTTGTATGATACATATCATGTTAATTATGGATGGCTCACCGCTTGAGGTAGTGAATGCACAGGGTGGCCCACATTTCTCAGATGAAACTGGAAGCCCATTTGCCATGGTTGATTGTCGCATAGCGGGTCCTTTGGCCTGGAAACTACTAAAAGAAGATGGAGTTCCTGCCGACGATATAGATAGCTTGAGCATAAGCTTACATGGTTTGTCGGATGCTGTGAGGGCAGAGTTGGTGGAAGAGCCGAACCTCAGAGGCATAACGACAGGTGCAACTTACGATTCGCGTGAAAGACATATTGCAGTATATGCCAGAAACATTGCGGCACTTGGGTTGCCCCAGCAACTTATGAGCACACAAGAGACTGTAAGACTCGTAGACAAAACTATTCGACTGGCACTGGGTCGGTTCGCGCACGAAATTCATAGCCGGGAAGAGGAGCAAGGCGTTCAGGAGATTATGATTAGTAGAGCGCAAATACCCACGGCTCTGAGTTATGTCTCAAGCCCATATGAAAGGAACCTGCGTTCTGTACTCCATGAGCATTTGTGGCCGACACTAACTTACTTCCCATTGCAGTATGCCCTATTATTTGCATCAACTAATTTAGCGATTCAGAATCGATATTTGCGACAAGTGAGTGACAAATTAACAGATTCTGAGGTATATGCGGCGGCATTTGAAGACCGAACGAAATCTTTTCCCGTAGCAACATATACTCCGACCGTAGGAGCAACTATCATCTGTTGACACTTGTAGGACAAATTGCTACAATGAAGCTTGTAATGGTCGGCCGGCAGGTCGGCTTTTTTCGTAAGGGCGGTAGGTTGTACTAGGAACTAAGCAGATTGCGTTCCTAGCTACTAACTACCAACTACTAACTACAAAAGCGACCGAAGGGAGCAAACAATGGATATGGATTTTAAACAACTAGCAGTAGCTATTCAGGCTATAGCCGAAGAAAAGAATTTGCCGGAAGATACGGTAAAAGAAGTGGTAGAGCAGGCGCTTGCAGCAGCCTACCGGCGTGATTACGGTGAGCGTGAACAAGAAGTGCGCGTGAGCATGAACCTGCACAGTGGTGAGGTAGATGCGTACGTCAGCAAAGAAGTGGTAGAGAAAGTTGGTGACGAAGATTTCGAAATTAGCCTAGACGATGCCAAGAAGCTTAAGAAAGATGTGGCCATTGGCGAGTTTGTTGAACTACACGAAAAGGTGACCACCTTTGGTCGCGTGGCCGCGCAGACCGCCAAGCAGGTTATACTGCAGCGTTTGCGCGAAGCGGAGCGCGAGATTGTGCTTGCCGAGTACGAAGACAAAATTGGTACCGTCATCAACGCTATGGTCAGCCGTGTTGAGGGCATGATTGTCCGGCTGGAACTGGGCAAGGCGCAGGGTATTATGCCCAAAAGCGAACAGATTCAGGGTGAGCGCTACTATCCAAGCCAGCGGCTCAAGGTGTTCCTAAAAGACGTCGAACGAGGCCCCCGCGGTCCGCAGCTCGTCGTTTCACGAGGAAACACACAGTTTATGGAGTGGCTGTTCCGCGCTGAGGTGCCAGAAATGGATGCCGGTGCGGTAGAAATAAAGAACATTGCCCGTGAGGCTGGTGTGCGCAGCAAGATTGCTGTTGCGAGTACCGTGCCGGGCGTAGACCCCGTGGGAACATTCGTTGGTGGCCATGGGACGCGTGTGAACGCGGTTGTGGGTGAAGTGGGCGAGCAGGAAAAGATTGACATAATTGTCTTTGCCGAAGACACAGCGCAGTACATTATGAACGCACTCAGCCCGACAAAGGTAAACCGCGTCGTCATAGACGAAGCTGCCAAGCGCGCCAAAGTATTTGTGCCAGAAGACCAGTTAAGTATTGCCATTGGCCGAGGCGGTCAAAACGTACGGCTTGCCAGCAAACTTGTTGGCTATGAGCTCGATATAGAGGCAGAAAATGCGCCCGTTGTTGAGGGCGAACCACAGGTGAAAGAGCTGCCAAAACAGCCGCGCCTCAAGAAAAAAGAGCAACTCGAGAGCTCTCTCCTAGACGCCATCGAAGAACACGGGGAATAACCATTATGGCGGACTATGCTTTGTCGCATGCTTTTCTCGTTGAGGCTGCACTGAAGCCGAAACCAGGTAATGACGATGTTGTTTTGCATGTCCAGTACGGTGAACTTCAAGAGGACCCTACCAATCCTGAACTTGGGCAAGAACTACGTGCACTCAACATAGACGTACGAGACGAAGAAGCTGAATTGGTTGCAGGCTTGCTCTCGGAAGGAGTTGTTAGAAGAGGGGGGATGATAGCGCTCGGTAGGATTCTTAGGCAACCTGTCTATGACGTAGGCGACATGCTTATGGGAAAAATTTGTGAAATTTTTGATGCAGATAAAGCTGCCAATAGACCCAGAAACATGAAACTAGAAGAGCTTATGGACGCATTAGTCTTTGAGCCATGGGCATATGCAACTATTGTAGGTCGTGATGGATACGAAGCAGAAATTAGCGCAGATGGCCAACTTGTTCCGTTTGTAGAGGAGATTAGTTCCTTCGATGATGAAATACCCAGCATTGCTGCTGAAAACGATTGTACTCACGGAGTATTTACCTTCGAGCTGGGAGATGATGGAATTGTCAAAAACGGTTCTCGCGGGCATATCACAATAGGAACAGTCAATGCTCGGGGTAGGTTTGAAGGATATCTTACCATTCTTGACCAGCATAATAATTAGCACTCTTGACGGGGGAGTGCTAATTTTGTACACTGATTGTACTGCTTTCGAGGGTTGTCATTCCCGCGAAGCGGAAATCCAGTTTCATTAATTTGGCAACGCCAAAGACAATTTCCACTCTTGACTCATGACTCATGACTCTCGAGTGAGCTCCGAAGGAGTGAACGAATATGCAACCAGACTATCAAGAATTCTCCAACTACCTGACCGAAAACGCGCGCCGTAGCCTCGCACACGCTGGTACAATTGCTCGAGGTCTTGGTGATGCTTACATTGGTACCGAGCACTTGTTACTCGGCGTTATGGCGCAAGATGGTAGTTTGGGCGGAAAAATTCTCGAAGATGCGGGCGTTACCCTTAGCAAGGCGCAGGTTGCACTCAAACTGTCGCCAAAAAACATTGTTATAAATATGGGCGCTAAAGGCTACAGCGAAACAGCAAAACTCACTTTGCGCATGGCTTACGATGTTGCGCAGGACTACGGCCAAGATTTTTGTGGTACAGAGCATATTCTGTATAGTTTGCTTAGTCAAAAAAATTCTCGCGCAAGTGTTTTGCTGCGCGATATGAATGTGAACACCGACAGTATTGTCCGCGAGCTCGAAAATTTCCTGAGCCGCCAGTTTGACGACGCAGACCACGAAACCGTGGAGCCTGGTTCGCGTCGAACAGCGCGAAAAACCCAGCGCAGCAGCAAAAGTATGCTCGACCAGTTTGGCACCGACTTGACGGCTCAGGCGCGCGGCGGCAAGCTTGACCCGGTGGTAGGCCGCGAGCCGCAGATTAAACGAGTGGTGACCATACTAAACCGTCGCACAAAAAACAATCCGGTGCTCATAGGTGAACCAGGTGTTGGCAAAACGGCCATAGTTGAAGGTCTCGCGCAACGAATTATTAACGAAGATGTCCCGGACAGTTTGCTGGACAAACGTATTGTTATGCTCGACCTTGCTGCCATGGTTGCCGGCACAAAATACCGCGGTGAGTTTGAAGAACGGCTTAAAAAAGTCATGGCTGAGCTAGAGGGAGATAAGCGCACCGTTGTGTTCATAGATGAGCTGCATCTTATTGTTGGTGCTGGTGCGGCCGAGGGTTCTATGGACGCAGGTAACATTCTGAAGCCTGCGCTGGCTCGCGGTAAAATACAGGTTATTGGGGCAACGACAACGGCGGAATACACGAAACATGTCGAGAAAGATGCAGCACTTGAGCGGCGTTTCCAGCCTATCCAAGTGCCAGAAACAACCGTCCCGGAAACTATTGCCATACTGAAGGGGCTGCGAAAACATTATGAAGAGTTCCACGGAGTCAGCATTAGTGACGAGGTTATCGATGACACCGTAAACTTTGCCAAGCGTTACATTCAAGACAGGTTTATGCCAGACAAGGCAATTGATTTGCTGGACGAGACTGCAGCTGCCTTGCGTGTAGAGAAGGGCAAGACGAGTCCAGAGGTACGCAAGCTCCAGAAGGAACTGAAACTAGTAAATGCACGCATAGATGACGCAGTCGACCTAGAAGATTACGAACGTGCTGCCCGTAGCAAAACCAGAGCTTCACAGATTCAGAAGCAGCTCGATGAGCTGTACAAAACCACCAAAACAGGCAAACAGCTTGTCATGAACAGCGACAATGTTGCAGAGGTTGTCTCGCGTATTACGGGTGTACCGGTTCGAAAGGTCATAAAAAGCGAGGCTAAGTATTTGCTGCAGCTCGAAAAGAACATAGCCCGGCATGTAATTGGTCAAACAGAGGCAGTCGAAGTAGTGAGCCGAGCAATTCGGCGGAACCGAAGTGGTATAAGCGCAGCCAGCCGACCGATTGGCTCTTTTATATTCCTTGGTCCGACAGGAGTCGGTAAGACCGAACTAGCGAGGGTGCTGGCAAGAGAATTCTTTGGTTCGGAGAGTGCGCTCATAAAAATTGATATGAGTGAATTTGGCGAACACCACAATGTTTCAAGGCTGGTGGGCGCCCCAGCCGGTTACGTTGGTTACGACGACGGCGGGCAGCTCACCGACAAAATTCGTCGGCAGCCATACAGTCTCGTGCTCTTTGACGAAATAGAAAAAGCGCACCCAGATGTATTCAATATGCTGCTGCAGGTTCTGGAAGACGGCTATCTTACAGACGCAAAAGGTCGCCGAATTGATTTCACAAACACCATAGTTATTATGACCAGTAATATTGGTGCCGATAAGCTCCAGAAAGAGGCAGCCCTAGGATTTCAGGCTGGGCGCCGGGCAGATTTTGATGACCTCGACGCCATGCATGAACAAAACAAAGATGACGTCATGGCTCGCCTGAAAAAAGAGCTGCGACCCGAACTGCTTAACCGAATAGACAAGGTCGTCGTGTTTCGGGGTCTTACGAAAAAAGACATCTACCGTATCATAGACCTGCAAGTCGAAGAGCTCCGCAAACGCCTGCAGAAACACGGCGTCAGCGTCCAACTCACCACCGGCGCAAAGCAATATTTACTAGAACATGGTTACGATGCGAAAAACGGTGTTCGTCCCTTGCGCCGGCTCATTCAAGACACCATAGAAGACCAGCTGGCTCTCGATATCCTCGACGACAAATATACCAAAGGCGATATTATCCACGTCGGTTCACGTGATGATTCGCTCACCTACGCCACGCACGCCGAGTAGCTTTTGAACCGTATTCGTTGGCATATTACTGCCCCAGCTGGCCCCTCTTGCTATAATTAAAACAATGCAAAACCAACCAAAAACTCACCGCATCCGAGTACTTGTATTGCTGCTTGTGTGGCTGGGCTTTCTTGGTGTTTTATATGCGAACCAGCAGCGCGTCGTTGACTGGTGGAAGCTTCGTGGCTACACGCCGTCATCAGATGTCACCGCAATCGCACAAGCCACCAAGATGAATGAGCTCGGTACGCATTTGTTTTATGTAAACCGGCCGCAGCTTATGGAGGCGGCCACGTTTAGTAAGGAGTGTCCGATTGCGGCCGAAAAAACAATTATTCTTGGTTGTTATAAGGGTGGTGACAATGGTATTTACCTCTACAGTGTGAGCGATGTTCGTTTACAAGGGGTCGAGGAAGTTACTGCCGCTCATGAAATGCTGCATGCTGCCTACGCCCGACTTTCGGCAAACGAGAAAAAGCAGCTCAATAAACAGCTAGAGGACTTTTTCGAAACCCTAACAGACGACCGCATAAAACAAACCATAGCTTCGTACCGCCAAACGGAGCCAACTGAACTCGCAAACGAAATGCACTCTATTTTCGCAACCGAAATTCTCGAACTCCCCAGCTCGCTCGAGAAGCACTATGCGCGGTATTTCTCCGACAGGAAAGCCGTTGCAACGCTTGCGGTGCGCTATCAAGCAGAGTTTACATCGCGCCGCGAACGTATTGCAGGGTATGACACAGCCTTGACCGGGCTAAAGCAACAAATAGAACAAAATCAGGACGCCCTGACGTCGCAAAAAGCCGAGCTAGACCTGCAGCAAAACCAGCTAGACTCTCTTCGAAAGACAGATGCAGTTGCGTACAATTCGCGGGTTTCAGACTACAATCGCCTTGTTCGCGCCTATAACGCACTACTTGAACAGACCCGTGCAGACATAAAAAAATATAACGACATTGTTGAAGCGCGTAATGCTATAGCGCTCGAGGAACGGCAACTAACACAGGCCCTTTCTGCCGAAGGCCTCCCCGCCGCCCAGTAAGTCGGTCCAGATGGCCGTAGTCAATTGGTATGGCGCAAGGTGGCGACTGCTCTTGCTGTACTCATAGAGCACCAATGTTGCTATACTGAGAACCTATGGCGAAAAATAGTGCGAAGTTTGTGTGTAGTTCTTGCGGTGCCCAAAGCAGCGCGTGGGCGGGGCGGTGTAGCCAATGTGGCGAATGGAATACGCTGCAGGAAGAAGTTCAGCTTGTTGCCGCTGGTGGAAATGGGGCGAAGCCGACAGGGAAGATTTTGGCATCCCAGGATGTACTGAGTAGTACGCGCCAAAAAGAAAAACGTATACCAACCACACTGGCTGATGTCGACGCTGTGCTGGGCGGCGGGCTTGTGCATGGCGGGGTGGTGCTGATTGCCGGGCAGCCAGGGATTGGAAAGAGCACACTCCTTATGCAGGTAGCAAACCACGTCGCAGCGAGTAGGCCAGTTCTATACATTAGCGGCGAAGAATCAGAACACCAAGTTGCTATGCGGGCATCTCGCCTAGGAGCATCGGCAACACAGCTAGAAATAGCGAATAGCAACCAAGCAGATGACGCGGCGGCTACTATTGCCAGCAAGCAGTTCGAGCTAGTGGTGGTTGATTCTATCCAGACGATGAATGCGGCCGGTGTAAGTTCTGCGCCGGGTAGTGTTAGTCAAATTACCAACAGTACAAATATACTCCTGCAGGCGGCGAAGCAGTCAAATACGGCACTCATCATCGTTGGGCATGTCACCAAAGAAGGCTCGATAGCTGGGCCAAAAATTCTCGAGCACATTGTAGACGTTGTCCTGACGCTCGAAGGAGATGCCTACGGCGGTTTTAAGGTGCTTCGAGCTACCAAGAACCGGTTTGGGCCAACCACCGAGGCGGCAATAATGGAAATGGACGAACAGGGGCTGAAACCTGTTCTGAACCCGTCACAGGCGCTGCTTGAAGAGCGACAAATCACTGACGGCTCGGTGGTACTCGCGACCCTAGAGGGCACGCGACCACTTCTCGTCGAGGTGCAAGCCTTGGTAAACAAGACGAATTACGGCTATCCAAAACGAGCGGCGAGCGGGATAGACCTAAACCGCGTGAACTTGCTTGTCGCCATGTTAGAACGTCGCACCAAGCTCAATTTGGCTGAAATGGACATTTACGTCAACATTGTGGGTGGACTGCGCTTGCAAGACCCAGCTGCCGACCTCGCGGTATGTATGGCAATTGGTTCTGCGGCCAAAGGCCTCAAACTAAAACGAAATGCAGTTGTCTTCGGTGAAATAGGCCTCTCGGGTGAAATTCGCCATGTACCGTTCATAGACAGGCGCGTTGCAGAAGCTAAAAAACTCGGGTTTGACTGCGCAATCGGGCCGCACATACGGGGCAGCGCAAAGCAGCCATCTTTTCTTGTGACGGTGCCAGACGTACGGACCGCATTGAACGATTTTCTGCAGAAATAAACCCAACGCGCGAATAACTTTAATTATTTTTTCGCCGACCGGGAGTGTCTCTTCACGTACTGCCGCTACTGGGGGCCTTTACCACCGAGACACTTGCGCTGTCGTTACCCTGATACAGGACACTATCGGTTACCTGTACACTCAGCTGTAGTGATTCTGCCGTATCGCTGCTGGGAACGTAGGTGAATTGGTAGTCTCCGCTGGCGCTGACACCTTGCGACTGCACTTGCTGGCCGTTTATCGACAGTGAAAGCGTACCGGGGAAGCTTGCCCGTGCCGCGTCGCTGAGCGCGTGAGTACCTTGGTCAACGCGAACCATAATACTACAGCCTGCCTCGGGACATGTTAGCCCAGCCTCGCTGACCGTTGATGCGCCATTCACGGCAGTAATACTAGCTGTTGGTTTGGCGTCGTTACAGTTGTGGACATCGTCGTTGCCAGTGGCAGGGGCACTGCCGCCGGTATTGCCGCCCGAAAAGACATCGACATTCCAGCCCGCTGCATTACTGTTCGCGCTGCTTTGTTTCGCAAGCGGCGGAGTACAGCTTGTGGCCAGCTTGTTGGAGACTTTGTCTAGCACTTCGTTTGTTGAGGCTGCCTTACCGACATACCATGAGGGGAAGAGGTCGGTGGCGCGGCTCGGGACGATTTGTCCTGCGCCGTTTTTACTGCGGTTTATGAAGGCTGGGGCAGTTTTGATGCCTGTAGGCTCCTTCCAGTTATCGGCAGCCCCGGCGCGGTCGTGTGCACCTTGCATAAACTGTTTCATAATAGGGGCAGTCATATTCTCTGGCTGGCCGTAGTACGGCACGGTGCGAGTGTGGTTTCCAACCCATATACCGGCTGAATATTTCTTCGACCAGCTGACCATCATACCGTCGAGCAAGTTGTTGGTGGTACCGGTTTTAATTGCAATATGCCAACCTTTGTAGCGATGGAACTTCAGCCCGCTACAGCCCTGTTCGTTACAGCTATTCCCTAGATAGGATGCTGCTGGGTCAGAGGCCATGTCGTTCACTATGTACGCCGAATCAGCCTTTACAATTTGCTTCCCAGCAGGCTGTTTGTACTCTTTAAGTGTCTTGCCGGCAGCATTTGTTACTTTCAAAATGTAGGTTTTTGGCAGCGACTTGCCGAGCCGCGAAATAGAGGCGATGCCATTCACGTGGTCGTCGAGGTGCAGGTACGCGCCGTCCCCAATCCCCGCCGAAGCATAACACTGCGTTTCATCTGCCTTCGTTGCTGTAGTGACGTCAGTTTCATCCTTGAAGCAGCGGTAGCCATCAGAATTGTCCATGAGCCCGTCTATGGTTGAGATTACTTTATTTATGGAGTTCGTGCGCCCGGGGCTTGTATCGTTCGGCACCGCCGAAGTAAACGCTTTTACGGCAGGGACGTTCCGAGAACCGCCTAGTGCGTAGCGTAGCGTCATAGGGCCCGGATAGCGTCGGTCAAAGTCGAACAAACAGTTACCGCCACTTTCGGGCCGAGCTCTGTTAGTGCACGTGTACTGCGCGATCGGTCCCTGTGAATCATAGAGTACGCTACCGGCACCGACATTTTTGTTGTTGTCTATAAATGTCAGGTAGTTGTACGGCTTAATGCTCGAACCTGGTGATATGTACATTTGGTTTGCATAGTTATTTTCACCGTATCCTGGAGTGTCCAGTCCCCAGCCGCCTACGAGTGCCACAATTTGCCCAGTTTCATTATCTTCGGCAACAAAGGCCCCCACGTCTGCCCGCTGGCGTGTTAGCTGCGCACGTCCATCGCTCATAGATTTTTCAGCGAGGGCTTGCAGGTCCATATCCACCGTGGTTATGACCTTCCATCCGCCATTATCGACAACCGCTTTTGGAAATGTCTTGTACAGTTCGTCTCTGGCCGCAAGCACAAAGTAGGGTGCTTTAATGTTGTTATATTTGTCTTGACGTGGTTTTACTTGAGCCAAAATATCAACTTTTTTGGCGTCAGCAGCTTGTTGTTTTGTGATATATTTTTCGTCAACCATCACATCGAGTATGTAGTGCTGGCGGCCGATGAGCCATTCTCTGTCGAAATAGTTTGTGCCAAGGCTTTTGTTAAACTCCGGGCTACTATAGGGAGAGAGTGAGCCAGGTGCTTTCGGAATGGCTGCCAGCATGGCGGCCTGAGCGAGGCTGAGGTCTTTTGCGCTGACGCCAAAGTAATCTTGGGCAGCGGTTTCCACGCCATAGTTCACATTACCGTATGGGGCCATGTTTAAATACCCAGCCAAAATTTCTTTTTTGCTGTATTCGCGCTCAAGCTCAACCGCTAGAATGAGTTCTTTTACCTTTCGGCTGACGGTTCGTTCATTTTCCCAGCCTTCGCTGAGCTTCACTAGCTGCTGGGTAATGGTCGAGCCGCCTTGCCGACCGCCGCTGCCGCCTTTTACTTCATTGACTGCCGCTCGGACAATACCTTTTGTGTCGAACGCGCCGTGCTTAAAGAAGTTTCGGTCTTCTATAGCCAGCGTGGCTTGTTTCATTACTTCGGCAATTTGGTCGTCTGCGACGGGAACTCGTTTTTTCGCTTCGTAATCTTGATAGAGCAGAACGGTACCAGTCCGGTCGTAGTAGGTTATGCTGCCGCCGAAATTACTGCCATTTACGTCATTTATCTTCGGTAAATCTTTTCGGAAATACGCAAATACGCCCACTAAGAGTAAGAAGCCCACCACAAAACTAACGCCGGTGATTTTGAGCGCCATGAGCGCGCCCTCGCGGCTAAACCAGTACTTTGCAATTCGTTTTGGACTCAGGCGGTAAAGGAGTCGTTTCCAGGGCTGGGCAGGGAGACTACTAAGATACGCAGCTTTTCGACGGGCTTTGGCTTCGCGACTCGCTCGCAAACGCTCATTGAGTGACCGGTTTACTTTAATGGTCTTGCCACTGCGCGTTACGAAAGTATTCGATTTTGCTTTAGAGCGCCGGGGACGGTTCGATTCAAGCTGTTTCATGTAGCTACGCTTTACTCCACTTATATACTGCAATTCAGTATAGCAAAATATGGTCCGCGAAGCACAAGCAAAATCTAAACAGTCCCTACCCCTTAACTCTTACCGCCGAACTATGTATACTACGTTTATGACACTATCAGAGGAACTCGCATGGCGAGGATTTACCAACCAAACAACGTACAAAGATACCAGCGCCCTTAACGGCAAGCCGATAACGTTTTACTGGGGTGTCGACCCAAGTGCCGATAGCATGACAGTAGGTAACTTCGCTGTTGCTATGATGATTCGCCATTTTATAGATCACGGCCACAAGGCCATCTTGCTAGTGGGAGGCGCTACGGGCATGATTGGCGACCCAGATGGCAAAAAACAGGAACGTGACCTGCTGTCGCTCGAGGATATAGAGCGCAATAAGCAGGGTATATCGGAGCAGTACCGCAAAATTTTTGCCGGACACGACTTTGAAATTGTCGATAACTACGACTGGTTTAAAGAGTTTGGCTACCTCCAGTTTTTGCGTGAAGTCGGCAAGCACGTGCCAATGCGCCAGATGCTCGGACGGCAGTTTGTCCAAGACCGCCTGACCGAAGACGGCGACGGTATTTCGTATGCCGAGTTTAGTTACGCCCTCATACAGGGGTTTGATTTCCTCCACTTATACCGTGAAAAGGGCGCAACGCTACAGGTGGCCGGTTCCGACCAGTGGGGCAACTGTATTGCCGGCGTAGAGCTTATACGTCGTATGGCCGGGGGTGAGGCGCACATATGGACCGCACCGCTTATTGTGAATAAAACGACTGGGGTGAAATTTGGCAAAAGCGAGGGCGGTGCCGTGTGGCTTGACCCTGCCAAAACAACGCCAACGGCCTTTTACCAGTTTTGGATAAACTGCGACGATTTAGGGGTAGAAGACTACCTGAAGATTTACACCCTGCTGCCGAAAGAAGAAGTTGAAAGCATTATGGCAAGACAACACGAGAACCCCGGCGCGCGCTATGCACAAACGTGTCTGGCCGAGGAAGTTACGCGGCTTGTGCACGGCGAAGAATCCCTTGCAACTGCCCAGAAAGTAACCGCCTGTTTGGTGGGTGAGGCATCTGTGGGTGAGGCAGATGATAAAACGGTGGCTGCGCTGCGGGCTGAAATCCCATGCGTGCAGTCGGGTGCAGACGGTTCAATATTGACAGCACTTGTTGCGGCCGGCTTAGCCAGTAGCAACGGCGAAGCCCGCCGTTTGCTCCAGGGAAACGCCATTTCCATAAATGGGGTGAAAACCTCAGATGAAAACTTCAATCCCGGGTTGTTTACCGGTGGCCGCCTCATCTTGCGCCGCGGCAAAGCTTTTAAAGATTCCGCGCTGGTTGAACTGAGCTAAGTTATACTAAACATATGCAGTTTCTTGGTCTCTCGGTTGGAAAATTGACACTTAAGGGCTTGCGGCTCATGGGTCGGACGGGTTCGGCGTTGCCCGGTCGGGTGGTTGAGAAGCTTAGTCCAAACTTTTTGGCGGTTATACTGGCGCAGCTGCCCGGCGGCGTTATTGTGGTGTCGGGCACCAATGGGAAAACGACGACGACGAAGATAATCGCGAAACTACTGGAGTCGCAAGGCCATAGGGTGCTTACGAACCCCACAGGGAGTAATTTTGTGCGCGGCATCATAAGCGCTGTAGTAAATAAAGCTAGCTGGGTCGGGAAATTGCCCTACGATATTGCTGTCTTTGAGCAAGATGAAGCGCACGCCGTTCATTTTGCGAAAGTTGTTAAACCACGAGGCGTACTGGTGCTCAATGTCATGCGCGACCAAATGGACCGGTTTGGCGAGATCGATACCACACTGAGGCTACTAGAAACGTTGGCACAATCGGCTACCGAATTTGCGGTGCTCAATGCCAATGACGAACGGGTTAGTACCATTCTAGTTAAAAATGACGTAAAAACAGTCTGGTACGCCCATAGCAAAGTGTTGCAGCCGGAATTTCTGACCGACGACCAACTGTATCATGGCGAGACGGCGACATTCGCGCTCGGCGGTACGCCGCTCGTAGAACTCACCGGCTACGACGAAGAATCGGTTTCGCTTACGGTGCAAGGAACGCCGCATCGTTACCAGTACCACCTCCAGGGTGGGCACAATGCGCTGAACTTAGCGGCTGCACTGTGCGTGTTGTATCAGGTGCTACCCGAACCGGATACTGCAAAGCTTGCAGAGGCAATCCTAACGGTAGAGCCGGCTTTTGGCCGAGGTGAAGTCATATCCCTGCCGGGTGGCGGTAAACTAACGCTCCAGCTTGTGAAAAACCCCGGTGGGTTTACGCAAGCACTACGCATGCTGGAGCTGAAAGACTACAAAACCATCGGTATTGCCATTAATGATGATTACCCAGACGGACGTGACGTATCTTGGTTGTGGGATGTCGATTTTTCCGCTATTTCTTCTGCGGTGCTGTGCGGCGGCGTCCGGGCGGCAGACATGGCTAACCGGCTAAAATACGACGAAGTAAAAATAGTCGCAAGCCATGAAGACCTTGCCGAATATATTAGCGCGTTAAATAACCGCACAGCAGCTGCTGGCGGAGAAGCCATACTATTCTGCACGTATACTGCGATGCTGAAGGTTCGAAGCATGTATTTGGGAGTCGTATCCGGTCTTGATGAGGGGGACTCATGAGCATGGAACACAAAAGTGCTTCACCAATTCAAAATTCAAGATTCAAAATTCAAGATTCGAATGCGTATCATCTGACTATTGTGCATCTCTACCCGCGCGAGATGAACATATACGGCGACACCGGCAATCGCTTGGTACTGCAAAAACGGGCAGAGTGGCGCGGTATTGATGTCCAGGTGAAGCTGGTCGGTGTTGGCGACCCCATCCCAAGTGAAGCCGACATCATCATTGGTGGTGGTGGCCAAGACGCAGGGCAGGGCAAAATCCAGGATGACCTGCAGGCCAAAGCCGAGCAGCTGACCAAAATGGCCGAAGACGGCGTGGTGATGCTCATGATATGCGGGATGTACCAGCTATTTGGCCGCCGGTTCGTCACCCATGAGGGTGAAGAAATAAAAGGTATCGGTATATTGCCGCTTGAAACAATTGGCGGTGACCAACGCATGATAGGCAACACCGTCTACGAAACACCATACGGCGAAGTGGTGGGCTACGAAAACCACAGCGGCGTCACGACGCTCGATGACTCGACACTTGCGTTCGGCACCGTCACGCAAGGAGACGGCAACAATGGCCAAGACAAAACCGAAGGCTGCCGGGTAAAAAACGTCTTTGGCACCTACAGCCATGGCCCCGTGCTTGTCAAAAACCCTGCGTTTGCCGACGAGCTCCTTCGACTTGCTCTCTCTCGCTGCTACGACGAGGTTGCATTACCCCCACTTGATGACCAGACCGAACTGGCCGCCCACCAAACCGCCAAGTCCCGCCCCCGGTAGGCCAGTGAGTGCTATAATGTACCCCTGAAGGGACCGGTATATGCTAGTTTTTCTTGATGAGTCTGGCGACACGGGTAGGAAGGTAGACAGTGGTTCATCAATCTATTTCGTTGTTAGCCTTGTGTTATTTCTTGATCGAGAAGAAGCACTTCGCTGTGATGCGCGAATAGCCTCACTTAGAAGTGAGCTTAGGTTGAGCGAGACGTATGAATTTCATTTTAGCAACAATTCAAAGAGAGTCCGACAGGCTTTTCTTGAAGCAATCAGCCCATACAATTTTTCACTTATTACTGTTGCCATAAACAAAAATCCACACAAATTGTATGGCGACGGCTTCAATACCAAGGATTCATTCTATAAATATGCCTGTCAAATGGTCTTGACGAATGCACTGCCATATCTGGATCGAGCGACACTTGTTATAGATAAAAGCGGCAGTGCAACATTTCTAGGGACATTGAAACGATACATCAGGACAAAACTGCAAGATCAAAATCGTACAAAAATTAAAAGTATAAAAGCGCAAGATTCTGCAGCTAATAATTTGCTCCAGCTAGTCGACTATTGCGTTGGTATCAGCAATCGTAAAGTACAAGGAAAAAGCGACTGGCAGATATATTACAAGTATATCTCGAGTCACGAACAAAGTTGGCAGGAGTGGCCGAAATAGGTCAAGATATGAAAATCCGCGCAACCTACTCTCTCGAGTCGCACCCGATGAACGGGACTTATCAGTCGCGCGGCAATTCCACTCATGATTATAGTGAAATAAACTGTATAAGTCAACTGGCGGGCAGGGTAATCATATGAAGTTATCTGATGATGTGACGGTCGTGAAAGGGGTGGGCGAAGCCGTGGCCAAAGGGCTTAGGCAGCTCGGCATACGTACGGTGTTTGATTTGGTTGATTACTTGCCGGCGCGGTACGAAGACTATTCAGAGGTCATGGAAATTGCGCAGCTAAGGCCAGGGCCGGTGACGGTCAGGGCGACTGCGAAACAGGCTACTGGGCGCTATGTGCGACGTGGTATGCATATTACAGAAGCGGTGTTTTCAGACGCAACTGGCAGCGTGAGAGCGGTGTGGTTCAACCAGCCATACCGCGCCGCGGCTCTGAAAACAGGCCAGGAATATTATGTGAGCGGCACGTACGAGCTGAGTCATCAGCGCTTTCAGATTATGAATCCTAGTGCCGAGCTGGTGAAAGAGTTTCCGGTCAACACAGCGCGAATTGTACCGGTGTATCGACAGTCTAAGCTTATTTCTACCAACCAGTTGCGAAAGCTCATTGCAGCGTGTGTGCCGAGTTTGCGGGAACTGCCCGAAACACTTCCCAGGTGGATTGTTACAGAGGCGAGGTTGCTATCTCGCGCGGAAGCAGTCGAGGCAATGCACTTTCCGCAGTCGCCGGAGCAACTTGCTGCCGCACGGCGCCGGTTAGGGTTTGAGGAAGTGTTTGAGCTGAGTCTTGCGAGCATGCTGAACAAACAAGAAAGCATGCGTGAAAACGCGCTCTCCATACCGTTTAATGCCGAGCTGGCCAAACAGTTTGTGGCAGCGTTGCCCTTTACGCTTACCGACGACCAGCGCCGGGTAGTCTGGCAGACCTACCAAGATATGGAGCATCGCTACCCGATGAACCGACTCGTCGAGGGCGATGTTGGGTCTGGCAAGACAGTTGTGGCGGCTATGGTGGCGCTCATGGCGGCTAAAGAAGGATTTCAGGTGGCGTTTATGGCACCGACCGAGCTGCTGGCCATGCAGCATGCTGCAACGTTGCACCCCATGCTCAAGCCGTTTGGACTGCGGCCACATCTGCTCGTCGGCAGCATGGCGGCAAAGGACAAAGCAAAGACGCAGGCCGACATTGCAAGTGGCAAAGCACAGTTGCTGGTGGGCACCCATGCGCTGTTCCAAGAAAAGGTGGACATGCATCGCCTGGGCCTCATCATTGTCGATGAACAGCACCGATTTGGGGTAGAGCAGCGAAAAACGCTAATGGCAAAAGCCGGTCACATGCCGCACGTTTTATCACTGACAGCCACGCCCATTCCACGCAGCCTAGCCCTAACGCTGTACGGTGAACTGGATATTTCGGTACTAAAAGATAAGCCAACAGGGCGGCTCCCAATCGAAACAAAAATAGTATCCCCGGTGAACCGCGACAGATTGTACGAAGGCATCCGCGGTGAAATTGGGGCGGGGCGGCAGGTGTTTGTGGTGTGCCCGACTATAGAGTCAAGAGACATGAGTCATGAGTCAAGGGGGGCGGCGGTGGAAGATGTCTATGCAGAACTGCAGAAAAAGCAGCTGAATGGGTGTCGGGTGGGGCTGCTACACGGGAAAATGAAGGCAGGCGAGAAAGACGCTGTTATGCAGGCGTTCTTACGCCATGAGCTCGATGTTTTGGTGGCAACCACGGTTATTGAGGTGGGTGTGGACGTGCCGAACGCTAGCATTATGGTGATAGAGTCGGCCGAGCGTTTTGGGCTAGCGCAGCTTCATCAGCTGCGGGGGCGAGTTGGGCGGGGAAGCGTGCAGTCGCAGTGCTACTTGCTGCTAAGCGACACCAAAGCCCCCTCAAAACGGTTGCGGGCTATAGAGTCGAGTAACGACGGCTTCCGGCTTGCTGAACTCGACCTTGAGCTGAGAGGTCCCGGGGCAATTTACGGCGCACTGCAACACGGCGCACTCGACCTAAGGGTAGTGAAGCTTTCGGACACGGCGCTGATTGCCGAGGCGCGCAAAGCCGCCCAAGCGTTCATAGAAAACGGAGAAAATTTGCTACAATATCCGGAGCTTGCAAAGCATGTCGCAAAACTTCGTATGGTAACGAATCTCAACTAATGTATTCTGGATCAACCCTTCATCAGCTTCGAAACCTGGATAGGTGGTTTGGGGCGCATCAAAAAATAGACCGTCTTGCGCGTCGGCATTTACAGACCGTTGAAGCACCAGAGGCAGTTCGGTCTTTTCCGCGTATGCGCCAAATTCTGACATTCGAAGGTTCAAATGGCCCCGACGCCATAAAGCGGAAAACCCCGGCGCAGGATGAACCATGGCACTACTATGACCCATATGACCCAGATGATACCAAGCTTCTGGATATCATCGCAGCTCATTACAACGAACTAGTGTCGGCCATTCGCTCGGGAAACGAAACGCGGGCAAGTTTTGAAGCGGCGTGGCTCGCACATGCCGTGGTAGACGGTTTGACTCCAGCACACCATTACCCATACGAAAAGGAACTGGAGCGGCTCCGAAAAGGTCAAGGAATAGAAACACGCCGAACGCCCAAAGAGAAACTGATGATGCCAGGCGACACCGTGCGAGAAAAAATGCATAACAACTGGAGCATGTGGGGAGATAAAGGGCTGTTGGCAACGCACATTGCGTTTGAGGCGGGGGTTGCGCTGCTGGTTCTGCCCATGCGGTATCGTCGGCTTGGCCTGCCGACGCAGCTTCCGGTAATAACGGGGCAAAAGCCGTATCTGTTATTTTTCAAATCCCAGGCGAAAAAGATTGCTGATGGCCAGTACTACGAGCAGTTTTACCGCCACGGTTGGCTGCCAAAACTGGGTAAGCAGGTGCGGCGCGAACTCATACCAGATATTGTTCTAACAGTTGCGTTTATATGGCACTGCGCGCTGAAAGAAGCCCGGCGGGCAAAACGATGAGAGTTATTGCGGGGCGACTGGGCGGACGCGTGTTTGAAAGCCCGCGGGGGCACCGCACGCACCCCATGAGTGAGAAGGCCCGGGGAGCAATTTTTAACGCGCTGGGCGATGTGGAAGGGCTAACGTTTCTTGACGCGTACGCAGGAAGCGGTGCCCTTGGCATAGAGGCGTTAAGTCGTGGGGCTAGCTCGGCGCTGGCTATAGATGTAGACATAGAGGCGGCAAAAGCCATGACTGCGAGCGTGAAGGCGCTGGGGCTTGATGGTCAGATGAATGTGCTGCGCAAAAACATTAGTGGCTGGTCTAGGAACCATCAAGATAGTACGTTCGACATTGTGCTCGCTGACCCGCCGTATGATGACATTCGGCCAAATGTACTCGAACGACTGCTTGTTCACGTGAAGCCGGAGGGTCTATTTGTACTCTCGTGGCCAGGTACCGAACCGGTGCGGGGTTTTGCAGGTGCGCAGCAAGTTGCCCGCAAACCTCTCGGCGACATTCAACTAGTTTTTTACCGCAAAATTAGCTAAAATACCACTGACCACGCGGATGTGGTGGAATGGTAGACCTGCCTACCGGCAGGCAGGCACGCTAGTTTTAGGAGCAAAAAAGTGTACTGCGTATACGCGCTGAAGAGTATTCATAGAAACTACATCTATGTAGGGTTGACTTCCAGCTTGCCACGACGTATTGCTGAACATAATAATGGGCACGAAAAGACGACAAGATCCTACGCTCCTTTCAAACTCATATATTCCGAGAAAGCGGTCGATAGGCCGGCTGCACGATTACGGGAAAAATATTTCAAATCTGGCGCCGGAAAAGAATATTTACGTTCTCTGATATAATCTTCTTATCCCCATTCATGCGCGAGTGGTGGAATGGTAGACACGCCAGTTTTAGGAGCTGGTGCCGCAAGGCATGGAGGTTCAAGTCCTCTCTCGCGCACCAAACAAAAAGCCGGTCCTAAAGGCCGGTTTTTTGTATTGACAAACATTGCGAGTACGCAATAATACATTGTGTTATGATATACAATCGTTTAGCAACGCTACGGACAATGCACGGGCTCTCCAGGCAAGAACTTGCCGATAGAGTTGGTGTCAATTACCAGACAATCGGCTTCATTGAGCGTGGAGATTACTCTCCTAGTCTCGAACTGGCGCTTGGTATTGCCAAGGTATTTCATGTAGCAGTCGAAGACGTATTTGCTGTAACAGAGTTCCAACCATTAATAGGAAAGGTAAATAATGAAGTCAAAGATTGATACCGAATTTTCCGATCGTCGTGAGCATTGGCATTTTTTGTTTCCAAAATTCTTGTCATTGCTGCTTGTAGGCGAGCTGATATGTGCGATTTATGCGAGTAACTATGCAATGGGTTTGCCAAGCCACAACCGAGCAATTGACAAAATATATGCAGATACGTGGGCAGGTGTGGGGCTCGTCACCGCTGGCGTCGCTAGCATGCTGCTAGCTGGTTATTTTAAGGGGAAATATTCCATTTTTTGGGCTAAAGCACTTGAAGTTAAGCTTGATGAGCGTGAAAGGTCGGTGCGCAATAGGGTATTTTTACGGGCGTATCGCTGGATGATAGCCTTAATGCTTTTTGGTCTTCTAGGGCTGCTTCAATCAACAAACGATAAACTGCGCAGCGTCTCGGGGTGGGTGTTTTTCATATTGGCCGTATCGCTTCCATCAATCATTGCTAGTTTTCATAAAAACGCCCGTTAGTCTGATATAATTTTGGTATAACAAAGGAGGTGCGATGGCTTGGGTTATTCTAGTAATACTACTGATTCTTATAGGAACGGGTTTATTTACCGTCAAGCAGCAAACGATTGCCATTGTTGAGCGATTTGGCCGTTTTAAAAAAGCATCCCGGGCAGGTTTGAATTTTAAAATCCCCATCATTGACCAGATTGCTGGCCGGGTGAATCTGCGCGTACAGCAGCTT
>JBGAWL010000011.1:0-30654 GCA_044227625.1 Saccharimonadales bacterium (SeqCode)
CTCGTCACCAATGAGGTGAGCCGCATTGGCTATGGGCGTGGCGTTACCGTATGGCCCTTTTTGGCGTACGTAAATAAAGTTTGCCATGTTAGCAAGGTCTTCCATTTCCTGTATATAGTGCGCTTTCTTGGGCCCGCCAGCGCGTATGTTTACCAACAAATCTTCGTTTGGTACGTCAAAATGGTCTTCTATGGCTCGCTTGCTACTACTGCCCACGATGATTATGTCTTTTATACCGGCTGCGACGAGGTCCTCTACGGCGTACTGGATAATGGGCTTGTCTATAAGTGGCAGCATTTCCTTCGGCATGGCTTTGGTCTGAGGCAAAAACCGCGTACCAAACCCTGCTGCTGCGATAACTGCTTTGGTAACTGCCTGCGCCATAGATGCCTCCGTTTAGTTGTGAACTATTATATACCTAGTTGCTTTTTGATGAGCTGCGTTGCCAGCGCGGGATTGGCCTTGCCCTGCGACTGTTTCATCACCTGGCCGACCAAAAATCCAATGGCTTTCATTTCGCCATTTTGGACATCGCCCGCGGCTTTGGGGTTCTCTGCGAGCACTTTCGCCACGATGTCGGCAATGGCACCTTCGTCGCTCACCTGCAGCAGGTTTTTTACTTCGGCGATTTTTTCAGGGCTCTCGCCTGTTTTCAGCATGGTGTCGAGTACCTCTTTCGCCGCCGTAGAGCTTAGTTTGTTGCCCCCGACCATCTGGCTAAGTGCAACGAGATTGGTGTCGCTCGGTCGCAGCCCGCCCCTCCCTAGCTCACTTCGTTCGCCGCCGTTGCTACGCACCGCTTCGGTCGCTTGCGCTTCCTCATTACCAGTGGCTTCGATATCATCAGAGACGGGACGGAGGAGCCAGAAGGCAATGCGCTTGGCATGCTCAACGCCAGCATCGTCGTAGATGCGACCAACTTGGCGGGCAACTTCCGGGTCGGCCACAACATCTTCGACGGTTTTTGAGTCAAGCCCCATGGCAGCAAATTTCTCTCGGTAGGCATCGGGCAACTCGGGCATGTTCGCGGCTATATCTGCGACGTATTCATCACTCAGCATAATTGGCGGGATGTCTGGGTCAGGCATGTAGCGGTATTCGTAGGAATCTTCTTTGCTACGCTGACTGAATGTCTTTTGCCCGGCATCGTCCCAGCCGCGAGTTTCCTGTACCACTGCTGTGCCCTGTTCGAGCAACCCAATCTGGCGGTCTACCTCGTAGTCGACTGCCCGTTCAACGCTCCGAAAGCTGTTGAGGTTTTTGGTTTCGGTGCGCTTGCCAAGTTCGCCAGTTTTACTGACGCTGACGTTCACATCAAACCGCATGTTGCCGTAGTACAAGTTGGCGTCTGAAACTTCGGCGTAGCGCATGCGCAGGTACAACTCCCGGGCATACCCCTTGGCTTCGGCGGCACTGTGCATGTCGGGTTCGCTCACTATTTCCAGCAGCGGCGTTCCGGCTCGGTTGAGGTCGACAAGGCTGTAGTCTGCTCCGGCCGGATGTGTCGACTTGCCAGCATCTGCTTCCATGTGGGCTTCGTGAATGCGCACTGTTTTTGGCTCGCCATCTAGCGTAAATGTAACTGAACCGTCTTTTATGATTGGGTCATAAAACTGGGTAATCTGATAGCCCAGCGGCAAGTCTGGGTAAAAGTAATGCTTGCGGTCAAACTTGCTAAACCGCTGCGGTTCTGTGCCGAGCGCAAAAGCCGCACGACTGGCGAGCTCAACCGCTTTTTCATTTAGAACCGGCAAGGCGCCTGGCAAGCCAAAGTCAATATGGTTCACAAGCGTATTCGGTGCGGCCTCGCGTGCATCGTTGTCGGCCCCGCTAAAGAGTTTTGTCTTTGTCTTCAGCTGCACATGGCACTCTATGCCTATGGTAACGGTGTACTGCCGGCGGGTTTCGTCCGATATCATAGTCCCGTCTCCTTATGAGACATGAGCCATGAGACATGAGACATGAATTGTCCTTCGCAGGATGCGGCAGTGCTCTTGACTCTTGACTCTTGACTCTTGACTCTCATTTACAGCGCTCCTAGGTCTTTCAGCGCGGCTTTTATGCCAAGCAGCGCATCTTTTACGTCGCGTTCACGGAGCTTTATATCGCTTTCATGGACAAGCTTATTACGCAGCTTGTGACCGAACCAGACTTCGTCGTTATACTTTATTTCACGCTGTGCAGCAACAAGGCGCTCACCCATAGTCTTTCCCTTAAAGCGGCGGTCTTTCAGCGCTTGGTCGAGCAATTTATCGGCATCGATAATGGCAAGCGGCCAGGTGGCAGTATCTTTTAAGAGCTTCTGGAGCTCATTCCACTTTTTTTCATAATACGCGGCGTTTAGCTTGCGGCCGCGGCGCGCAAAAATACCCGCAACAACCACCAGTACAACCATAATTACTCCCGCACCAACCGCCAGGGCAGTAGAGTTCATCATGTCATTCATTGCACTACTCCTTCGGCAGCGGCCGCAAAGGCTAGAAGTTGACGGTCGCTTCGCTGGGCAGCAATAATTTGCAAGCCTATCGGCATCCCCGTCTTGCTGCTCGCAGATACCGGAATGCTTATAGCTGGCACGCCGACAAGTGCCGGGGCAACAGTCATCATATCTACCAAGTACATTTTGAGTGGGTCTTCGGCATTTTCACCAATTTTGAAAGCGGCATTCGGCGCCACTGGGCCAATGAGAAAATCGTACCGCTCAAGCACGTCGGTAAATTCCTGAATGAGTTTCGTGCGTACCGTTTGCGCCTGTTTGTAGTAGGCATCATAATACCCACTGCTGAGCACATAGGTTCCTATCATAATTCGACGCTTCGCTTCACGGCCGAAACCCTTCGCACGAGATTGCGTATAGCTTTCGAATAAATCGGCACCATTTTGGTCACTAAACTGATACCGCTGCCCATCGTGCCGGGCAAGGTTGCTGCTTACTTCCGCGGGAATGAGTATGTAGTACACCGCGAGGGAAAGCGGCAGACTTGGTATACTTACTTCTTCTACGACCGCTCCCGCTGCCGTAAGGTCACGGACAGCTTTTTCCACCGATTCCCGAACGTCATCATCAAGGCCCTCGCCCATCCACTCTTTGATAATCCCGACTTTGGTATTTGGTATTTGGTATTTGGTATTTGGTAGGGTGTAGCCCTGTGGGTCGCGGTCTATGGTAGTGCTGTCTAACTCATCTTTACCGGCGTATACATCAAATACATAGGCTGCGTCTGCGACATTCATGGCAAGCGGGCCAATGGTATCGGTGCTGCTAGCCATGGCAACCACCCCACTCCGCGAAGTTAAGCCGTACGTTGGGCGAAGCCCCACACAGCCAACATAGCTGGCGGGCTGCCGTATGGAACCACCGGTGTCGGTACCTATAGCGAACGGTGCCATTTCGAGCACGACGGCCGCCGCAGGACCTCCGGAAGAACCACCGGGTACTCGCGTTTTGTCGTGAGGATTTTTCGTCACAAAAAAGTCGGAGTTCTCGGTACTCGCACCGTGGCCAAAGGCATCTTGGTTTGCTTTTGCGACACAAATAGCGCCTTCGGCCTCTAAGCGGTTAATCACGCTCGACTGATACGGCGGCACAAACCCTTTCAGAATGTTGCTGGCGGCGGTCGCTTCCGCTCCCATGACCAGCAGGTTGTCTTTGGCAATGAATGGCACGCCCGCCAAACGACCAGCGTTCACCCCATTTGCCACTTTTTCATCTATAGATTTCGCCCGGGAACGAGCTGAGTCAGCTAAGGTGGATATGATTGCCTGGTATTCTTTATGCTGCTCTATAGCCGTCAGCGACCGTTCGACAAGCTCCGCCGCTTTTACCCGACCAGTATTTACATCAGCTGCGATGTCGGCTATGGGCTTCCAGGCACTCATCGAATAGACCCCGGCTCAGCTTGAGACATGAGACATGAGCCATGAGCCATGAGTCGCGCCCCGCGCGACTTAGCTTCCGTCTTGACTCTTGACTCTTGACTCTTGACTCTCATTTATCCAATCATCCTCTTCACCTTCAGCATATTTTTTTCTACCTTTGGGACGATTTTGAGCAGATCATCTGGGGTATAGCCATAGTCAATCACTTCATCTTTGCGCATAACATTGGTAAGCCCAGTCACTTGGTTGGTTGGTTCTAAACCGCTTACATCAACAGACGAAAGCTGTTCGACGTAGCCTAAAATAGCACTGAGTTCGATTGCAAACGAATCAACTTCGTCATCCGATAAGGATATACGGGCTAATTCAGCCAACTTTAAGACATCTTCACGAGACAATTTCGCCATTTGTACTCCTACTATACGTGATGCGAGCCCTCCATAACAAGTGTTGAGATGCCTTTCCGTCGCCATTTTTGCTACACTACGGGCATGAGAAAGCCATTTGCCATAGCGGCCATTGTATTGAGCCTCGCCGCAGTGAGCGGAACAGTTTTATGGGTGCAACACAGTCGCCAAGCCCACCGCACGGTAGACTCGCTCGCTCGTACCGAGCAAGAAAATGCTCGGTCAGACACTCGTACACCGAGTACCAACCCTGTAATTTCCGGTTCCCTGCAGAACCAGGGCATAACTCAACAGGCAAACGCCGGACAAGACCCCGCGCAAACAGCCTCAGGTTCAAACACGACGACAGCCGTGCCCAACAGCGAAAGAGCCACGCTGAACCCTGCCGAATTTTCCGTGTATGATACATACAAAACCGCCCAGAATACTGTGTTTGCAGATATCGCGGCTGGCAACGGCTTGGAAGCAACTTCCGGGAGAAAACTAAGCGTAAACTACCGCGGCTGGCTGACCAATGGCTCAATTTTTGACCAAAATGTTGATGCGACTAAACCATTTATATTTACGCTCGGCGCCGGTTCGGTCATCCCGGGCTGGGAGCAAGGCGTAAACGGCATGAAAGTTGGCAGCGAGCGCCTCATCATCATTCCGCCAGCCGCCGGCTACGGCAACATTCCCCAAGGCCCAATCCCGGCAAATAGCGTCCTTGTGTTTTACGTGAAGCTCCTCTCTGTCCAATAAGCCTCAAAGCACATGAAAAGGGATTGCCTGAAAAGGTAAACACATAACGGTGAGGATATCGGGTAAAAAAGGAGTGATTTTTGTTATATCTTTACATTTTGGCTTTTATGCTGGCAATGAGGTCGCGGAGTTCGGCGGCTTGCTCGAACTGGAGGTTGGCGGCAGCCAGGTCCATTTGAGCAGTCAGGTCTTTTACTAGGGTTTTGTATTCGTCTTTTGGTATTTTCTTTAGGTCAAGCTTGGCGCGCTTGGCTTCTTCGGGGAGGTCGGTGTTCATGCGACCCTCTACGGCACGGTTTATGCCAGTGGGCGTGATGCCGTGGGCTTTGTTGTACTCGTCTTGAATTTTCCGGCGACGATTGGTTTCATCTATAGTACGCTGCATACTTTTCGTTACGGTATCGGCGTACATAATAACGCGGCCTTGTTCGTGACGCGCTGCGCGGCCTACCGTCTGTATAAGTGCTTGCTCGCTGCGCAAAAAGCCTTCTTTGTCGGCATCAAGAATAGCGACAAGCGATACCTCTGGGAGGTCAAGGCCTTCGCGGAGCAGATTGATGCCGACGAGCACGTCGTATACACCAAGACGCAGGTCGCGCAAAATGTCGGTGCGGTCGAGCGTGTCGACATCGCTGTGCAGGTACGCCACCTTGATGTTCAGGTCTTTTAGGTACTCGGTGAGGTCCTCGCTCATGCGTTTCGTAAGTGTTGTGACCAGCACACGCTCGCCTTTGGCTATGGTGTCACGAATCTCTGCCAGCAGGTCGTCAATCTGCCCCTCAATTTTGCGGACTTCTATACGCGGGTCAAGTAGGCCAGTTGGCCGTATGACCTGCTGAGCGGGTTCAGGACTGCGGCTCAGTTCGTACACGGCGGGCGTGGCACTCACATACACCACTTGGTTCACGTGGCGCTCGTACTCGGTGAAGTTCAGGGGGCGGTTGTCCAGCGCACTCGGCAAGCGAAAGCCGTGCTCTACCAACACCTCTTTCCGTGCCCGGTCACCGTTGTACATGCCGCGCAGCTGCGGAATGGTCATGTGGCTTTCGTCGACCAGGAGCAGATAATCGTCGGGGAAATAATCGAGTAGCGTCGCGGGCTGCTCGCCAGGCTCGCGGTTCGTGAGGTACCGGCTGTAGTTTTCTATACCCTTCACGAAGCCTGTTTCCTCAAGCATTTCTAGGTCGAAGCGCGTACGCTGTTCGAGCCGCTGGGCTTCAAGCAGCTTGCCTTCGCGTTTAAACTGCGCCAGTCGTTCTGCAAGCTCTTGCTGAATATGCCCGAGGGCAACCTTGAGCTTGTCCTGCGGGGTAACGTAGTGGCTACTGGGGAAGATTTTGTAGCTACTGAGGTTGGCCATTATTTCACCTGTTAGCGGGTCGATTTTGGTAATACGCTCAACCTCATCACCAAACATATCTATGCGGTAAGCCCACTCCTCGCCCGCTGGGTATACGTCTACCACATCACCGCGGACGCGGAACGTACCTCTGTGGAAATCAACGTCATTTCGCTGGTACTGGATGTCGGTGAGCTGGCGCAGCAACTTGTCACGGACGCGCCGTTCGCCTTTTACGACCTCTACCGACAACCCATCGTAGTCCTCCACCGAACCAATGCCGTATATGCAGCTGACGCTTGCAACAATGAGCACGTCTTTACGACTAAGCAGCGCATCGGTGGCAGCGTGACGCAGCCGGTCAATTTCCTCGTTTATTTGGCTGTCTTTTTCTATATAGGTGTCGCTGCGGGCAATGTACGCCTCTGGTTGGTAGTAGTCGAAGTAGCTAACGAAATAGTGCACAGCATTGTCCGGGAAAAAGTGTTTAAACTCACTATATAGCTGTGCCGCTAGCGTTTTGTTGTGACTAAGCACAAGCGTGGGTCGCTGCAGGTTGTGGACCAGGTTTGCCATAGTAAACGTCTTACCACTCCCCGTCACACCCAGTAAAGTCTGCTCTTTCACCCCATTTTCTAGCCCAGCAGTCAGCAGCCGAATAGCCTCCGGCTGATCGCCGGTAGGTACATAATCACTCTTCAGATGGAATTGCGCCATCAGTAAAGTATACGACGGTTAGCTATTTGACAGAAGTCGAAAGCAAGATAGCTTTTGCTTGCTCGTATTCTGCACCCGAAAGTTTTGATTTGAATGTTTCGAGCATGGTCCCATCCGATACATCGCTTATCTCCATTTTTGCCCCTAAAAGTGTCACGCCATTTGATTCTGAAAGCTTGATGACATCGGCTAGGTAAATATCGCACGCCGATTTTTGGACAGCCGTAGCACTCACTTTATTCATCTGCATTAGGCTAATGAGAGGCGTTGTGGTTGTTCTTGTCACCGTACCATTTTTAATGTCTGCGGCTACATTTTCAAAAAAGGTTTCCGCGTATGTAGCGTTATCAAATCCTTGCAAAGGTTTGGTGTTTAGGTAGGCTATCTTACCTCCCTCCAAAGGAGAACATGCCCCACCTAGGCCACCGTTTGCCCCGATTTTGTATGTCACCTTGTACTCGCCCGATGGAGAACTGAGTTCAATCGTCTGCGTTGTATTGCCTGCGCTCGCATTTAGTGGCATTGGACCCTCAATAGCCGAAGTTATTTTCCAGACTGAAGGGTAGCTAAAATCCAGCGTTACTCCAAAACCTGAATCTATAGAGCCGTTTTTATACTCAGTTTTTACGTCTGTATTCTTTGCATCAGTAGTTACTGTTTTATTTGAAACAGTTGGTACCTGAACGGTTTCTTTTTGACGACTTATGACAGCAAATGCTGCGAACCCAACCGCTGCTAAGACAATGAGTATGATTAGCCCCTCAACTGCACTAAAGCCTTTTTGATTTAACTGTTTCACCCGAGATCCTTTCTAATTGAGTTTTACTATGAATTGTGCTATTGGCAAATATATGATTTACGTAGTAAATAGCCTGGGTTTTATTGGTATCTGACACTTTTAAAAATACTATAGACTGCACTCAGGTCTGCAGATCCAAGTGCTACCGATGCGTCATTTTTTGAATCAAATGCCTGACCGCGAACAAATGCGTACAGGCTTGCCGCGTATCCTTCGGGTGATTTTGTTCTTGCGGAATGGGCGTAGCCAACATATACCGTATTGGGGCAGGTAACAAAATTGCTTTGATAATATCGCTTTTGATTTGTGAGTGATACAGCAGGATAGTAGGATACTTTGGAGTCATTGCTCATCTGAAGGATATGTTTTACTGCGTATATGTTTAGGGAGATGTCTTGTTGATTACTATCACCTATATCAAGCGTGGCATTGGTTTTAAAAGACTCTACAAGATATTGAGTTTTTTCGAGCCCTGGATCACACCCTCCACCTATCTGCGGAAAGGATACATCGATACTACCAACCAATTTGCCTGCTGAATCTAAGATGTTCATTCTCTCAAGGCCCGGGTAAAGACCACCCTCCCCTTCAGGAATAGTGCTTACTTCAAGGCTATACCCACGGGGTGCCGAAGCACACAGCCCTTCTTTTGGCATACATGTCTCTTTGCTCTCAAAAGAGGTTGTTTTCGTCGACTTTCGCATCTCAACGTTTGAACTCTTGTTCGAATCATCAAGCGTTTTACTGGCTGTTTGCTGGCTGTGCCACACGAACCAGCCAGTGAAACCTACAAGACCTACGATGATGAGTACGAGTAGCCCCTCAACTGCACTAAAGCCTTTTTGATTTAGCTGTTTCACCTAGGCTCCTTTCTTGTTACGCTTGGGTTCAACTATATTCCTTCGAGGTGGCATAATCAAGCATTCTCAAAGCTAGCGAAAACGGTTATACTTGTACGGCAATGCACACCCATACACACGAACACAAAATCTGGACAATGAGCGAGGAACAAAAAAAAGCCATTGCCAAATCAACCCGCAACCTCCGCACTGCAGACGAAGAGTTTGAAGCAGCGTTCAAAATTCTTAAGAAATACCCAAAGCGCGTTACTTTTTTTGGTTCAGCCCGCCTCAGTCCTCGTACCGACTACTACCACATGGCGCGAGACATTGCAGCACGGCTGGCCGATGACGGCTTTGCCATAATTTCGGGCGGCGGTAACGGCATAATGGAAGCAAGCAACCGAGGTGCCTTCGACGAGCAAGATGTGTCGGTTGGTTTCAACATTCGTCTCCCACACGAACAACATCTCAACCCATATACCACCGACCACCTGACGTTCAACTTCTTCTTTACGCGCAAAGTAATGATGACTTTCTATGCCCACGGCTTCGTGTGCTTTCCGGGTGGCTTCGGCACACTCGACGAAATGTTTGAAATTATCACGCTTATTCAAACTGGCAAAATGCCAAAAGTCCCCGTTATTCTTGTGGGCAAGAAATATTGGAAAGACCTTGACCGCTTTGTGCACAAACACCTCTTGCGAAAAGGACTTATTTCGGCCGGCGACGAAAAAATTTACACCATTACAGACGACTACGACGCAATCTGCAAAATCATCAATAAAGAGTTTAATAAATAGCGCTTATATAGTCTCAGGAAAACTCTAGCTCGGGGGCAAGTTGCCTCCCGAGTGTGGTACCAAGCACTTCTTGCAAGTTGTCCTGCTGAACATAGCGCGCAAACAGTTCGCGCCCCAATGCTTCACGCATGTGTCGTAAAACCCGCTCACCGTAAGCAAGACCGTTACACACACCAAGCGCAACGTCTAAGATGTTGAGCGAGACCGCATCGCTGCCATCGAGCAGTCCAAGCGCCTCTGTTTCCTGCCAAAATGTCAGCACAGGCTGCAGTGCTGCCAGCTCAGAACCAACGTTGTGCAAGAGCAGGTCTTCGGGCTGAATATGCGGCTCGAACACTTCCGCACGGTACGCCATGTGCCCCTGCCCATAGAGCCAATGTACGGCGCGCCACGAAAGCACATTGCCGCCCAGCTCAACTTCCGTCATGGGTTCCTCTGCCGTTGCAGCCTGAAATAATTCGCCAAAGTTTGGCCGAACCTGCTGCAGCTTTAAATACGCGCTCCTCGCACGCATGTCATTTAGTAAATGAAGTGAAAGTACCAGAGACGTTATGGCCATCCCAGGTAAATCATGGCTCATGGGCAGCAAAATAATAGCTCCCTGTTCCGGTACGACCAAAATGTTGTGTTTGTGCTGCGAAATGTGCGCTTCGGCAAGTTTTGGCCACTGTTTTGTAGTAGGCACAATAAACACTGGGCGTTTCGACTCAAAATCTTTCGTCTGCAATTTTTTATACGCCGCTCGGCGCATTTCTTGCCATTCGGCCGACTCACTTATGTGGCAGGCCGCAAGTAGTCGCGCGACCGGCTCGTGTTTGAGCATACTATCCATACTGCGATAGCCAAGCCGCTTCATTGTTGCCTTGGGCTTTAACTTTTTGAGCAACTGCTTCATGACCGTTGGCTTTACAACAAAAAGGTCACTGTGGGCGTCTAGTTTGTTCAGGTGGCGAGCCACGTTTTCAAGTATGTCCACTGGGTGTATATCTGCCCGAAGATTAAGTGCTGCTCGTACTCGGACTTCATCTTGTGCTAAACGCGTTTGGAGTGCTGCATACAGCTCGGGGCCAGTTGTATCGGCAGGGTCAAGACCAAGCTCGCGCACTTTTTGTCGCGTTGCCTGCATGGTATGTGCTGCTAGCCGTATATCTGCGCTCGGCAACCCCGCAGCGCGCTCAAGCTGTTGAACCTGCTGGCGAAATGACACCTGATTGGCGCCCAGAAGCTGTCCTAATACCCTCGACATATGTGCTTATAGTTTAACGCATTATCTCAGGAGGGGCCAGCCCCTCCGCTTCATATCCAAAATAAATTTGGATATTTGCCCCTCCCCCTAAAGCTCGCCCTTCGGCTCGTTAGCTTCGCTCATTATCTCTAGTCCACTATCCTAAGAGAAGCATCCCTGGCAAATCGGCTAGAAACTTTCGGCGTGGTACCAGTCGGGGGCTTTGGACAGCCAGGCTTCGAGTTCTTTTTCAGTAACAAGGCCAGCTTGAGCACCAGCTTTCTGGACAACACTCATACTGTTTATAGGCGCCCACTGGAGAGCACTTTCGAGGTTGTGACCTTTTGCCAGTGCGGCAACAAGCGTCGATGCATAGGCGTCGCCAGCGCCGGTACGTTCGTAGGGCGGCGCGGGGTCAGGGTACAGAGGCATCTTGTAGCGATTCACACCATCTGAGGCGTAGGCACCAGCTGGGCCGTCCGTTACCACGGCAATCTTGCAGCCGTAACTATGAAGCCTGTCGAGTAAGTCATGCACGTTGTCATAGCTACCGCCCGTGACGAGCACCGCTTCTTCGCGGTTGAGAATGACCACTTCGGTACGCGCATAGATGCGCTTCAACCGCTCAACACCGGCCTTCATTTGGAAGGTGCCGGGCTGGAACGCCAGCTTTACTTCCGGGTTTTCTTCGAGCCACTCGGCAATGTCATCGGTGTACTCCATGGCATTTTCAGAAATAGAGCTAAAGTACACCCAGCGTGGTACTTCGTACTTGCGGAAATGCGGCCATTGGTATGCGTACTCTTCGTGCTTAATGAGTATGGTGCGCTCTTCTTTGTACCACAGCACGTAGTGAATGTTGCTCTGTTTTTTACCGTTAACATGAACAAAGCGAGTATCAACGCCTTCCTTGGTGAGAGTCCTAACGATTTCGCGGCCTTCTTGGTCCCCGCCTACCTCTGTTTCAAAAGCGGCATTCAGCCCCAAGCGGCTAAACGACACCGCCGCATTAGCGGCATTACCCACCGCATGCAGCGTCTCGGCGTGGTCAAACGGAATCTTCATGCCAAAGGGTATGGCCAGCCATTTGCCGTCCTCGTTTTTGTAGGTATGTTCGATTTCATCTATGAGTTTGATAAAAACGTCAGTAACGACATCGCCGACGCATAGGACATCTATTTCTTCTTGTTTGCTCACTTGCCCCACCTTTTTACATCATACTTATGCTTATACTGTCATTGTGCCACACATGTTTCGCGCCCACAAGCGCTAATCTGGGCGCTTCATGATATCAATTGTTTTTTGCGCCTGCTGCTTAACGTTTTGAGCGACCTGCTGCAATGCCTCGCCCTTAGTATCAAACGTGTCGAGCGCTTTCTTCGGCGCCTCCGCAACTTTTTCGAGCGCCTCTGGCGCTTTATCTGCCATGCGACCCAAGTTGTCTATCCCCTCAACAATCTTTTTCTCCAACCCGCCGTTTTCGATTTCTTTCAGCGTGTCATCTATAGATTTGAAGATGTTGTCGAACAACCCCATGGCTACGAGCTGGCCTTACCTGCCGAGTTAAACGTTGCAAGTTTTTCTTCCACCACCGCCTGCACGGCCGGCACGACGTGTTTGTTAACGAGTTTGGAAACGGAGTATTCGTCTGGGTTTTCGGCCATAATTTTCTCTAACGTCTGACGGTAAACAACGCGCATATCGCTATTTATATTTACTTTTGTCACCCCAATCCGCACTGCCGACTCAAAGAAATGCCCGGGCGTACCGCTGCCGCCGTGCAAACTTATGTTGCAGGGTATGGCATCACGCAACCGCTGCAACAGTTCTAGGTCAAGCTTCTTTGGCACCGGGTATTTACCGTGCAGGTTACCGACGGCCGCCGCAAACGTATCAATGCCGGTTGCTTCCACAAATACCCGCGCTCCGTCTGGTGTGCTAAAGGTTTTTTTGATTTCTTCGTAATCAATGTTTTCGGTATGGAGGTTAGAAGAGCCACCAAAATAGTGCGGCTCACTTTCTACGAGTGCCCCGGTGAATGTGGCGTATTCAACCACTTCGCGTGTGGCGGCGATGATTTCTTCGTCGCTCGCATCGTGGTTGGCCTGCGACACATCTATATGGATGAACTCGTAGCCGGCATCTATTCCCTTTTTTGCTGCTTCTACCGACGGGCTATGGTCGAGGTTTATGTACATTTCCACGCCGTATTCGCGTTTAACGTTGTCTACCAAGTCGCGCACGTTGGCAAGGCCTATGTCATCGACCTCGCCCTGGCTGACTTCTACCAGTACGGGTGCGCCAGCCTTTTGAGCCGCCAGTGCCACCGCCTTCAGGGTCGCCTGGTCATCGAGGTTAAACGCCCCAAACGCCCAGTGCTCCGACCGTGCCTGCGCCATCCGTGCCCGTGCTTTCGCACAATTATCCCGTACCTGCTGCAGTGTTAACGCCATATAATCTCCTTCTTATCTGGTTTTTAATTCAGTCACATGGTGGGCGGCAAGGCGGATGTGTTTGGCGTCTAGGCCAAAGTGCTCAAAAAGCTCCTCAGGGGTGCCACTTTCGCCGTAGCGGTCGCGCATGCCGATTCGCTTCAGCGGAACGGGGTGGTTTTCACCCAAAAGCTCAGCTACGGCTCCACCGAGACCGCCGGCAATCTGTGCTTCTTCTACCGTTACCACGCAGCCGGTTTTGCGAACAGACTTTAACATAGTTTCTTCGTCGAGCGGCTTGATTGTCGGTACATTTATCACTTCGGCGTCTATGCCGTCTTTGTACAATTTTTCAGCCGCCTCTAGCGCCGGGTATACCATGGTACCAGTGGCAATGATAGTCACGTCGCTGCCAGGGGTAAACACATAGGCTTTACCGATCTCAAATGGTGTTTTTTCTGTGGTTATAATGGGCGTGGCTTCGCGGCACAGACGAATGTAGTTGGGGCGTTTGTCTTTTGCCATGGCGAGCACCATTTTTTCTGCCTCTACGGCATCGCAAGGGTTGAGCACGACCATACCCGGCATGACGCGCATGAGTGCAATGTCCTCAAGCATCTGGTGGGTTGCGCCATCTGGTCCGGTGTACAGCCCAGCGTGACCACCTACGACCTTCACCGGCACATCGTTCAGGCACGCCGTGGTTTTAATCTGCTCCCAGTTGCGCCCTGGGCTAAAAGCGGCGTAGCTGGCAACAAACGGAACTTTGCCCGCGAGGGCCAGCCCTGCTCCTACGGTCACGAGGTTTTGCTCGGCGATGCCGATTTCTATAAACCGCTCCGGAAACGCCTCCTGGAACCCATCCATTTTTATAGAACCGGTCAGGTCAGCACACAGCGCCACCACGTTTTCATTCGCCTCGCCCGCACGCACCAGTCCACGCCCAAAACCACTACGCGTCGCGTCTGGTTTCACTTCATTTGGAATCGGTAACAGATGTAAATCACTCATTTTATTGCTCCAAATGCCCACAGGCACATAAGTACGATGCTGCAAAGCGATACGATAATGCTAGCGATGTAAAGCCGTTTATATTTCCTCCCAAGCATTAGGCACACAAGTGCTGGGATAACTGGGATTAGATTGTAAACTCCCATTACTAACGACTGAACACCCCCGTACTGTGCAGTCTCGCTGTCAGCCCCTATCAAAGAAAGTACAACACTCCATACTGGACTGAAAAAAGCTCCAAGAAATACTAGCCCGGCTACAGACTCTAAACGCCTATTCATTATTGCGCTACCTCGTGTACAGTACTGACAGATTGTAAATTACTCATTTTTTCACCTCATTTTTATGAGAAGCATGAAGTATGGAGCATGGAGCATGGAAACAGTGGAATAGCAGCCTAGGCAGATTTCTTGATTCATACTTCATCATTCATGCTCCCCTTTGATCTTGCCGCCTAGGGTGCGGAGTTCGTGCAAGGCTTCACGGGCCTGCTCGTGGTTAGGCGGCACACCGTGCCAGTGAAAATCGTATTCCATAAAGTCAACACCTTTGCCGGGCACGGTGTAGGCCAAAATACAGACCGGTTTTTCGGTAATAGCCTTGGCCATGGCGCAGGCGTCTATAACGGCTTCTATGTCGTTGCCGTCTATTTCCATAACGTGCCAGCCAAAACTTTCCCATTTGCCTTTTAGGTCTTCGAGCGGCATCACTGTTTCGGTGGGGCCATCTATCTGTATGTTATTCCGGTCAACTATTGCCGTGAGGTTTGTCAGATTGTACTTGGGGGCGAGCATGGCTGCCTCCCACACGTTTCCCTCGTTGAGCTCGCCGTCGCCCATCACAACGTAAATATGCCGATGTGATTGTTTGTTCAGCCGAAACGCCAGCCCCATACCAGCCGCTTGGCTTAGCCCGCAGCCCAAGGGTCCGCTAGTATTTTCCAGGCCGGGCAATTTCTTGCGCTCTGGGTGACCCTGCAGCCTACTGCCGAACTTCCGTAGCGTCATAAGCTCGTGCTTGGGGAAGTACCCAGCTTCTGCCATAGTCGCATACTGCACCGGTACACAGTGGCCGTTACTGAGCAGAAATATGTCTCGTTCGTCCCAGTCGGGTTTTTTGGGGTCGAGCTTCATGACGTCGAAATACAGTGCCGTAAAAATGTCGGCGAGCCCAAGTGGCCCCGCACTGTGGCCGCTGCCAGCGTGCTCCAGCATGCGAATGATGTCTTCACGGATGGTATTGGCTTTTTGTTCCAGCTGCTTGAGGCTATATGTTCCCATTCTGCTCATGATTATACACCTTCTTGAGAGAACCAAGATAGGTTCTCTCAACGCGCCCAGCCTTCTAGCAGAAGGCTGGGGCTGCTCTTTCCTGAAAGATGAAAAACTATTCCCGGAATAAAACCGGAAATAGTTTTGGTTTGATAATACCTGAAGCCAAGCTAAAATATGGGGATGAAGAGAAGTAAGGTGGTGGTTTTTGGGGGGAGTTTCAGCCCCCCAACGCTGGCGCATACGGAAATTATCGCACGGTGTCTTGCCGTACCGGGCGTGGACGAAGTATGGCTAGTGCCTTCCGGTAGCCGAACTGATAAAAACATCGCCGTGACCGCCGCAGACCAGCTCGCTATGCTCAAAATTGTCGTGAAGAATGTATGTAACGCAGATAAGCGGCTGCGAATAGTCGACACGGAGCTGAAGCGAGGCATTGCCACTGAAACCTATGACACCTACCAGGAGTTCCTGCGGGATTACCCCGAGACAGACTTTTGGTTTGTGTACGGGAGTGATAGCTATGCGACCATTCGCCAGTGGCTGAACGGCGATTGGCTCTCCAGCAATCTCCCTGTCATGCTCGTGCCGCGAAATGGCGCCGCGTTGCCCGCAGCAGCTAAACATATCCTGCACGTTCCAGACTTACCCGATGCTCTTGCCCCAATATCGTCAACCACCGTAAGGCACAGAGTTACTCAAAAAGAAGCTATCAGCAGTCTCGTGCCGACAGCAGTCGCGGACTATATCAAGGCTCATTCGTTGTTTCGCTAGAGCTATTCGTTGCCGACAACTTGTTGTATGCGGTGCCAGGCGGCAAGGGGATTATCGCCGTGCAGGTAGCCGCCGCAATTTATGACATCAATGCCGCCCTCCATAAGCTGCCGTGCGTTTGTGTCATTTGCGCCGCCGTCCCAGCCAATCTCTAAACTCGGCTTGAGCGCACGAAGTTGAGCTGCTTTGGCAAGAACGTCAAGATTGACCCCCCCTGGGCCAGTATTTTGCCCAAGCGTTCCGGCAAATATAAGCACGTGGTCTATAAGCTCCAGTGCTGGCACAATAGCCTCAACTGGTGTTTCTCGTAGTAACGATACACCCGCCTCTATCCCGTGCCGATGCATCTCCCGAGCAAATGCCATAAAGTCACCGTCGGCCTCGGCGTGCACAATCACCAGCTGCGGCCCCAGTGCCTTCAGGGCGGCCACATGTAAAAATGGCTGCTGGAACATCACATGCAAATCCGCTCGCATGCCGCCTGGCCACCAGACATCCTCGACGGCAGTAAGTTTCCGCGTAAATATGCCGTCCCCGAGATCAATATGCACGCGGGTTGCGTAGGTTGCAATTTCTTCCATGTGCGCACGGTACACATCTGGGTCATCGGTGGTTACGGTCGGGCATATGCTCACACTCATCTTTCGTCTCCATTTTTTACTTCATTTGTGGTAGTGACCTCAGTCATTTTCACCCGGGATTTATACCTCGTCTAATTTTCGTATACGGCGAGCGTGGCGTTCTGCGCCACTAAAGGGAGTTTCTAGCCATAGTTTGAGCGCGGTTTTCATTTCGTCAAGAGTAAGAAAGCGCCCAGACAGACTCAGTACATTTGCGTCGTTGTGCTGGCGAGAGAGTTTTACTATTTCGTAGGGGTCATCGCTGAGGGTGCCATCGGCGTCCACTGCTGCCTTCGCCGTAACTGGGCCGTAAAATAGTGCCGCCCGCACACCTGCTATACGATTTGCCGCCATTGCTTCGCCCTGCCCACTGCCACCCATAATAACACCTCGTTCGCACTCACCAGCAGCCACGGCGCGAGCGGCTGGGAACATGAACTCCGGATAGTCGTCCTCGGCGTCAAAGACCGTTGGGCCATAATCTATACATTCGTGTCCGAGACTTTCAAGATACGTTTTTAGCTCCTTTAGTGCTTCAAACCCTGCGTGGTCGGTGGTAATTGCTATTTTCATGTTCTATCTTTCTCCACCCTTTTAATTACCCAGTTCGTCCAGCATTTCTATACGTCGTTTGTAGCGTGGCGCACCAGAGAAAGGCGTAATAAGCCAGGTTTGCACAATCCCCACTACCTGTTCAAAATCCAGACTATGCGCAGGAAGGCATAGCACATTGCAGTCATTGTCGTTACGTGCGTCACGCACGGTGTCTTGGTTCCACCCCACGCATGCACGAATACCCTTAAAACGGTTTGCGGCTATAGCCATACCTTGACCACCGCCGGTAATGAGGACTCCTCGAACATCACTGGACGGGTCAGCAGCCATGGCGTTGACAGCGGCAGCTGCAAACTGGGGGAAATCGTCATCGGGGTGCTTCTCGCTGTCGCCAGCATCGACAACCTCGTAGCCCCCACGACGCAAATACTCACTCAGCGTCGATTTCAAATCATAGCCATTGTGATCCGCCCCGATAAATAACTTCATGTACGTGTCACCCCTTTTGCGTTTTTAAATATTCTAACATAACCGGTATCCAACCAATGATTCCATACAGCCAGATAACATATATCGGCAGCATGACAACCAGGCCGAGGAAACCATGTAGACCATTTCGCGCAACGAGGTGCACAAGTGAATACATAATAAATCCTACCGGTAACGCGCCTAACCATAGACCGAGTAGCTTATAGAATTTTTTCTTATCGAGCTTCTTTTCCAGAATGGCTACAGGGGTAACATGCCATTTGCCGGCTTCTTCTGCGGCTGCTTCCGCTTCCTCGGCCAATTTTTTTTGGACAATGTATGTCGGGATGGTTGCTTCAGGATCTGGATTAGTTGGCGATATAACCGGTGCAGCTGCAACCGGCTTCAGTGGCTCCTTTTGCTTCTCTTTAAGAAATCCACCGAGCGCAGTGAGCTCTTTTAGGCTTAGTGGCCCATCAGGCGCCTTTGTCGTAGTTCCGGCCGCTATGTGCGTTCCTTTTGTTTTTGAGTTTGTAGCTACCTTAGCGGCCGATGGTTGCTTCTGGGTTATCACGGCCGCTGGTATTACCAAATCTGGTTTATCTTGAGCGTTTGTCTTTACTGGGGTGATTCCTATTGGTACCTCCGAAACGGGATGCTGACCCTCAATCTTTCCGTCGGCATGCACGACAGCCCCCACCATAGAAACAACCGGTGGTGGATACTTAATTTTCGCAAACGCAGCCTGCAGGTGTGCAGTTTCCTCATCAACATTTTCCTCCTCATCAACCTCTATATCAGATGATGTACCGAGTGATTCGTTCGACTTCTTTCGACGCCATGCCATAGGCAGCTCTCCTAGTTTTGTGCGTGCAATAAACGACCGGCGTCAGCAACTACCTCAACAAGCCGATTGCTGTAACCCCACTCGTTGTCATACCAGACCATAACTTTCACCAAGTTACCGCCTACAACTTTGGTGAGCAGCAGGTCCACAACGCCACTATGGCTGTTGCCGATATAGTCAGAACTCACCAGTGGCTCTTCACTCACGCCAAGGATACCTTGATAAAACGGCTCCTGGGCGGCTTTTTTAAAAGCTTCGTTTATTTCCTCTACGGTGACACTGCGCTTGAGCAGTGCCGTAACATCACTCAGGCTAACAACTGGGGTTGGGACGCGAATACTCAAGCCGTCAAATTTGTCTTTGAGCTTTGGCAGCGTGAGCGTGACGGCTATGGCCGCGCCAGTTGTAGTTGGCACGATGTTCTCGGCCGCGTTACGACCTTCACGAAGGTCTTTGGCGGGAGCGTCTTGCACAACTTGGCTGGCGGTATAGCTATGCACGGTTGTCAGCATGGATTTTTCAATCCCAAACTCGGTCTCGAGCACATTCATGACTGCACCGAGCGAGTTCGTGGTACAGCTGGCGTTGCTAATAACCTCCGTAGAGCCCTGAAGGACGTCATCGTTGGCACCGAGCACTACTGTGTCGACACCGTTACTCTTGGTTGGACCACTAATAACAACTCGCCGAGCGCCAGCTTTGAGGTGCCCGCTGGCTCCTTCTAGGTCAGTAAAACGCCCCGTACTCTCTATGACAACATCAACACCCATGTCTTTCCACGGCAGCAAGTTCGGGTCCTTTTCGGCGCAAACAAGTATGGGCTGGCCGTCGACTATGATGTTTTTGTCGTCATATGTAACCTCTCGGTCGTAGGTGCCGTAGTTGGTATCGTGCTTTAATAGGTAAGCGAGTGTTTTTGTATCGGTGAGGTCATTGACCGCCACCACCTCTATGTCTTCGCGGGCGTGAGCAATCTTAAAGGCATTGCGCCCAATCCGCCCGAACCCATTGATTGCCACTTTTGTCTTCATACAGCCTCCACCTTTTCTACAGAGTTATTCGCTTACGCTTCTATTGTAGTTAAACAAGTGGTACGTGGCAAGACTTAGGCGTCGTATGTGCGACCCGAAAACTCCGGTAGGCGCTCTAACTCTTCAATACTATCAATGTGTTTGAATAAGTCATCAGCCTCAAAAAGATAGTCTTCGCCGTCCGCTGCCATACGCTTCACTTCGTCAAAGTCCATAAGTCGTTCGGTGATTTGCTCACCGGCATCTCGGTGCGGCTCGTCTTTCCCCGTTACGCCCCACGCAAGAACCGTGTGTATAAACCATTCCATTTTTGCGACGGGCTGTGTCACGTTTACTACTCGCCACTGCGAAAAACTGTAGCCCGTCTCTTCGTGCACTTCGCGCTTTGCGGCATCTAGAATTGATTTGTCGGTAACGTCTACCCGGCCACCGGGAAAATTGCGCCGTGCGCCGCGATGCGGCTGTACTTCGTCTAGCACGAGCAGCTTCCCCTCAACAATACATATGACGGCAACGGTGTCGGGGCGCCGGAGCATTTCAAATGTTTCGGTCGAGCCGTCAAAAAGAGTTTGCGGCCACTGGTAGACATCGAATATCTCACCCTTGAAAACACAGGTCGCCTGTTCAGGTATGAGAACTGCGTCGTTAGGAACTATTTTTTGCATGTTATTTCTTGTAGCGTGCAATACACTCTTTGATGATTTTCTTCGCTTCTTCGGCGTCGCCCCAACCCATTACCTTAGTAGAGCTAGGCTTCTTCAGGTCTTTGTAGTGCATAAAATGGTGTTCGATTTTCTGGCGCCAACGAGCATGTAAATCGTCTAACGAAGTTATTGCATCGTCTGTGTTGCGGTCGTCGGCTGGTACGCAGATGATTTTGTCGTCCACTTCACCATCGTCTTCAAATTTCAGCACACCGATGACAGTCGCCTCTAGAAAGACACCCGTTGGGATGGGCTCGTTGGTGAGTACCAGCGTGTCGAGTTCGTCGCCATCCTCATCGAGCGTCTGCGGAATAAAGCCGTAGTTGACGGGCTTCGCAAAAATGCTTGGCTCGACCCGGTCCAGCTGAAAAGCAGCTACTTTGCGGTTCCACTCTATTTTTAGGGTTGACCACTTCGGAATCTCCACCACCGTGTTGATGACGCCGTTTTCCACATCACCTGGGGTAAGTACAACGTTAAAATCTGGCATATTTCCTCCTTTAGCTATAGTCGTTCATGCGCGAAAGTGAAAAATCTTCTCTATGTGTTCCAGAAGATTCGTCGGCTTCGCTCGGAATGACACAGTTTGATAGTATTATAGTAGCATGAAAATAATCGGGCACCGCGGCGCGAGAGGTTTGAGCCCCGAAAACACCCTCGCAAGCTTCGAAAAAGCCATACAATACGGCGTAGACGCGGTTGAACTAGATGTCCGCGTTACCCGCGACGGTGTTGCGGTCGTTCATCACGACACAGCCGTTGTAGACCCCGACGGCAGAGAAGTTATCATCGCCCGTACTACCTACGCAGAGCTCCTCCGGCACAAACGAGACCTTGCAGCACTGGACCATACCATACGCACCGTCGCCCACCGCTGCAGGATTATGATAGAAATAAAACCGGGTGAGCCGACCAAACAAACTATTCGCATTATTCGCGATAGGTTAAAACGTGGCTGGCGGCTCAAAGAATTTGCCGTAGCCTCATATGACTTCCGCATTTTACAGGACGTGCGAGAACAGTTGCCTGGCATAGAGCTGGTTGTCATAGAGAAATGGTCGGGCCTGCGGGCAACCCACCGTGCCCGCAAACTCCATACAAAGCGCATTAGCATGAATCAGCGCTGGCTTTGGGGCGGCTTCTTACGTGCCATGAAGCGCGGTGGTTTCCGGCTTTCTCCCTACACCATAAACAACCCTCGTCAAGCAAAACGCTGGCGACCATACCTCTACGGCGTTATCACCGACCGACCTGACTTGTTTCGAAAACCATAATTACCTCAATCTTACCTTGCTTTTTACCGCCCATTCACCCAGGCGGAAAACCGCTATACCCTGCCGTGTTTCGCTTACTAAGCATCCTCATCTTAAACTGTACAGCCGTACAGTTTATTTGAATATATAAAGTCATTCTACAATTTCTTGTGCGCTCGTGTGTATCATTCATTACTGTGTTATGCCATTTTTAAATTGTACGACCGTACGATTTATTTTGTGGGAGGGGGTCTGGTAGACTGGTGAAATGGAAGTCAGTTTTTTGGGCAAGCGTGAGGTAACGCCAAATGTATGGGAGTTTCGGTTTCAGCCCGAAATAGCCGTGGAATATGTGCCGGGTCAGTATGCCCGGTTTACCTTTCCGTTTCACATCACCGACCAGCGCGGCAAACAGCACCGCACGTTTACCCTGACATCTCACCCCTCTGAGTCCGGGGTACGGTTTATCACCCGGCTCGAAGAACCATATAGCGCCTATAAACACCACTTGCGCCTACTAAAGCCTGGCGACACCATGCTCATAGATGAGCCGCACGGCGACGCCATCCTTCCGCGCCTTGCTACCACCCCTCTCGTTTTTGTCGCCCAGGGTATCGCCCTCGCCAGCTACGTTTCCATGCTCCTTGAGCGTGAAAGGTCGGAGCTTTCACGCTCAATAACGCTCCTGTGGGCTAGACGAAGTGAAGACGACAGATTGGAAAACCTCATCCCAGGTGAAATACCAGATTTTGAGCGTGTTGACATACACTACCCCGCAAGACTCACTGCCGCGGAAATCCAAGCAAAAATAACACCCCAGAGTCTCACATACCTCTCCGGCAGCCAAAGCTTCGTCGAAAGCATCGGTGCCGAGCTAGAAGCCGCCGGCACCCCTCGCGAACGCCTCATCTACGACTACTACGAAGGATATACGATCCTTTAATTCTTACTTCTTTCAAGTGGTTGTATGCCCGCAAGCCTTAGCGCAAAAGCAGCCGTATCAAGTGCCTGAATTCGTCCACCTCTCCTTGCTGGGTGCCGTGCGAGATGTCTGTCTAAGAGGGCTAAGTAGTTTGGCATGGTCTGAAGGGCGCCTCTTATCCCGTGCTGACGTTCGAGTCGAAGGGTAAGCATTAAATTACGATGCGTATCTGGACTTTCTAGTAAAGAAAGGTTCGGCGCTTCTGTCCTGACTGGTCCAGACTCATAAAGGGCCGAACCCAGCGTAGCGGCGCCTAGTAAGCAGTTATACTGACTCGCCGTGGGCAGCTCCTGAATTCTTTGACCGAGCGCCAAAAGTACCTCAGCCATTTGTGTTGAGCTTCTTCCTAAGTTTTCAACAACCCTATCAAAGGTAGCGGGCATAGTCAGTCCTTGGCGTGCCGCAATTCCCAGCATATCTCCCGCCCTGAATGCTTGCTGTGAAGTTAAGTCAGCCATCGGAAAACTAACAATACACCCAAGGTCTCCCCTGCCACCTACAGCCGCAGCCACGCGGGCTTCTATCAAACCTGTATGACTCATACAAACACCTTACCATGCCTCTTTCTTAATGTATATTGCTCGTGGTTATGAACAAAAGATAACACTAGACTTCAAGCTGGATGTTTACGTGGCCCTCGAGGTATTCGCGGATTTTTAGGGCTGCGGTGGCGCCTTCACCCACAGCACTCGCAACCTGCATGGTTGCACCACTGCGGATATCACCCGCCACAAACACGCCCTTCATACTGCTCATAAGGTTCTCGTCTGTCTTAATGAGACCAATTTCATCCGTCTCGAGCTGACCGCCCATAAACTCACTGTTTGGCTTCAGGCCGACGAACACGAACACACCGTCGGTGTCTATTTTCACCTCATTGCCACTTTCTGTATCTGTTCCCTTCACCTGGACAACCTTACCTTCGGCATCGCCGATGATTTCGTCTGTAGTGGTAGCAAGGTGCACGGTGATTTTCCCCTGGTCAACGAATTTCTGCAGTTCTTTCTGCAAGACATCACTGGCGCGAAGCTTGCTGCGAACCATAAGGTCTATGTGCGTCGCAAAACGCGTGAGGAACATTGCCTCTTGCACGGCTGAGTTGCCGCCGCCCACCACTACCAGCCGCTTATCGCGGTAAAAGGCACCGTCACAGGTGGCGCAGTAGTGCACGCCGCGGGCGTAGTATTCCGCCTCACCGGGTATGCCGAGCTTTTTATAATCGCTACCGGTTTTCGAGTCGCTTCCACTCGCCTTCGTCGTGCAGGGCCGTAACTTCGCCAAAGTCTATTACTGCCCCAAACCGTTCTGCCTGCTTTTGCAGGTTGCCAGCCAGCTCTAACCCTGCCAAGCCTTCTGGGAAGCCGGGGTAGTTATCTACCCAGTCGGTCACGGCAGCGAGACCACCAGGCACACCTTTTTCGATAAGCATGGTGTCTATGTCTTCGCGCGTGGTGTATATAGCCGCGCTCAAAGCTGCCGGCCCGGCGCCAACCATAATGACTGTATGTGAGTTTTCTTTCGTCCGTTCCGCCATATTTCCTCCGTTTTCTATTAGTAGTATACATAAAAACGCACCTCCCCCACTAGTTTGCGGGGAAGGTGCGTAAAGAAATTGTGAAAAAACTTAGCTAATCGCTGGCGCTAGTTTGGCCAGATTGAAACCGACAACGACTTCTTGCGAGTCATCTTGGCGGGTAACCACGGTGACCGGTACAGTTAGCGCCCCTGAAATAGCGAGGGCTTCCTGCTGGCGCTGTGGCTCGTCATCTAGGTTAACTTCGTCATAGGCGAGACCCTTAGCAGCTAAATACTTCTTGACCATCGGGCAGTAGGCGCACGTTTTTGTCGTAAAAATAGTAATATTTTTGACCATGAGATAACCCTCCACTGGTTATGTCGGTTTTTTATTGTAGCAGTTTTTTGTTTGAGAGACACTTCACAAAACTGTACGTACAAGTATATATGGTGCTTACGCTTTCGTCAAGACGCTATATATTGTGTTTTTTATGACGTTATTAGTCTATGCTGACGAGTTCGATATCAAAAACGAGGTCGGCGTTGGCAGGGATGCCAGAGCCATAGGGAGGGTTACTACCGTAGGCCATGGCGGCCGGAATAAGCAAACGGCGCGTGCCACCTACTTTCATGCCCGGAACGCCCTGAGTCCAGCCAGCAATGACACCGCTGAGCGGGAAGCTGATAGCGCGGCCAAAGTCGTGCGAGCTCTGAAATACTTCACCACTTTTTGCGATTGCACCAGTATAGTGACAGGTCACAGTTGCGCCAGGCTGCACGGCGTCTCCGGTACCTTCAACACGGTCGTCGGTAACGAGCTCGGGTACGTTATCTACCGGTGTAAAATCTGCTAGAAGCGCCATTATTTTTGTATCCTCAGCAGTTTTACCACAAACACAAGGTCGGCGTTCGCTGGGATTGCACCTTGCCCAGATTCACCATACGCGAGATCACTTGGAATAACGAGCCGGCGTTCGCCTCCCACTTTCATACCAAGGAGACCTTTATCCCAGCCCTGTATAACCTGTCCTGCACCAAGTTTAAAGCTAAAACTTGTGTCTTTTGTATAGTTTTCGTCAAACAGGGTGCCGTCGCTTGCGAGCGTGCCGTAATATTTCATGACCAATGTGTCACCGCTTTTGGCCACGTCGCCCGTGCCCGGCGTGACGTCAACGCTCTGAAGTTCGGTTACGTCAGACTCGGGTTTGAAAACTTCTGGTGCCGGTAAAATTTCTTCCTTCTGAGGGGTACTCTGAGCATTTTGAACAGGCTTATCGTCTTTCTTGGCCATATCTATTATAACCATTACAGTAAATGCAGACGCGGTAACCAAAAACAGCACCGCACCGAGCCCTGCAAAAATCCTATCACGCAGTCGCGTTGTCGACATAAAAACCCTCCATTACAATGCTCCTAGTTTGACATATTGTTTACCATGAAACAAGCATACTTATGTCTGAATTTCATACTGCTTAAGGCGTTTTGTATCCTGCTTCGTATGGCGCGCTTGCAGTGAAAGCAGCTGTGCATATATTCCACCACTCTTTGCAAGCTTTTCGGGCGTGTCCTGTTCGTTGACGCGACCGTCCTGCATAGTGATGATTGTATCAACCGATTGGATAGTACTGAGACGGTGAGCAATGATGAGCGTCGTTCGTCCCTGCATCAACCGTTCGAGCGCTTGGTGTACCAGGTGTTCACTTTTGCTGTCGAGACTACTGGTAGCTTCATCGAGGATAAGTATAGGCGCGTCCTTCAGGAGCGCTCTGGCGATAGCGATGCGCTGTTTTTGGCCGCCGCTAAGCTTCAGGCCGCGTTCCCCTATTTCGGTCTCGTACTGTTGCTCAAATTTGGTTATGAACTCATGGGCATTGGCCGCCTTGGCGGCAGCTTCCACATCCCGCTTTGTCGCTCCCGGGTTGCCATAGGCAATGTTTTCATACACGGTGCCGCTGAAGAGTGCCGGTTCCTGGAAAACAACTGCCGATGCTGCTCGCAGACTCGCCCGCGTTGACCCAGAAATGTCCTGACCGTCTATAGCAATGCTGCCGCTTTGCGGCACATACAGCCCCAGCAGTAGGTTTGTGATGGTCGTTTTACCCTCACCGCTTTCGCCCACGAGTGCGGTTTTAGTGCCAGGTTGCAGCGTAAAACTGAGTCCGTCCAAAACCGGACGTTTCACCTCGTAGCCAAAAATAACATCGGTGAATTTCACCTCGCCGGCCGCAACCTTTAGCTGGACACCCTTGTCGGTAGCAGCTGACTCCGTGGCTTCATCCATGGCGGCAAAGTAATCACGAGTGTTTGCTACCGCTCGTTGTGACTGGTCTACGATGAAGCTAATGCTAAATATCGGCATGCGTATCAGCGCCGCGTACTGAAGCAGCAGCACCATAGTCCCAAGACTATAACGTCCATGAACCGCCTCAAGACAAATGTAGGCATATACGGCCAGGAATATGACATTCAGCACCAGTCGACGTATAAAATCCTGGCCGTGCCAGAGTTTGCTCTGGGGCCAGGTGGTGTCAACGATACGCTGGTAGTGAGTTTTGAAATGCGTGAGCTCGCGAACTTCTTGGCCGAAGCTTTTGACAACCTTTATCTGGCCGATAGCTTCAGCAAACCGGCCAGTGGCGGCATCTGACTCACCATTTATGGCTGTCTGGTACTCCCGCCAGCGCCCGCTGGTACGTGTGGTGAGCCAGATGAATATGGGATACAACGCCCCGACCATGAGAGCAACAGGCCAGGAATAGACGGCAATTATCGCCAGCGACAATACTGTGCTAAAAATGAACTGTAGAAAATTGTTACTGAAGGCCTGGGCAAACGTGGTGATTTGGTCGATACTCCGGTTAAGCTGGTTGAGCACCTTGCCACTTAGCTCTGTGTCGAAGTACCGCTGTGGGAGTTTGAGTAAATGGGCAAAGTACCGCTCGCTGAGCGTTTTACGCAGCCGAGCCTGCAGCTGGTCGCCAATCACTCCACCAATGTTGCTAAATAGGTTTTGCCCAAGGTCGGCCAGAAATATACCAAGAACGGCCAGAATAATCACCGTTGTCTGGGCATGTTGTTCGCCAACTAGCTTCGTGATTTCGTCGACAATGGTCTTCGTAAGTAACGGCTGTACTTGGGTAGTGGCGGCCACCAGCACGGAAAACAGCGCAACCCCGGTGTAATATGGCCACAATTCTCGTGTAAAACGTACTATCCGCCACAAACTCTTCATCCGTTTAGTATACTCTAGGCAGCTCAAGCCTGCTGCTTAACATACATCGCCGAGCAGGGAGACTACCAGCTAACCTGGTCGGCGTAGTATTGCCATGAAGCCTTTTCTTGGGTCGTAAGGCTCTTTGCCCACTTGACAGCCGCGCCTACAGCCTCTTTTTTCATTGAAACACGCTGTCCGATTTCTAGGTATGGCATACCTGCTTCTTCACTCAGCTTGGTTTCTGCCGCAACGCGTTCTGCAGGAGTCAATTTGGCATCTAGCTTCGCTACCGCCTGGCGCGCAAGTGCGGTATACGACTCACCAGTTCCGGCAACGTATTCGTACGCAGCGGTCGTTTCGTCCAAGCTCGTTGTTACGTTTTCTCCCTTGGCTGCCTTAGCCTGGGCGTCTTGAGTTTTTTGTGCGAGCTGTTTTTCGCGGTCAGTAGCCGAGTCTGCTGTTTTTTTATTGGTCGTTGAAGCTGAGTCGGTCTTTTTTGTATTTGTATCACTTCCGCTTAAGGAAGTAAGCCCCCATACGCCGAGCACCGCGACAACACCAGTGGCGGCGAGCGCTTTGATACGTTGTTTATCCATATCTCCCCATTTCTCCCACCAGCTATTTGACAGTTGTTATCATACATGACGCTTATGGCAGTTGCCAAGCGTTAGAATTGACAATTTGTAAATTCCGCTACAGTTTTGCCTAGACCTTTTCGGCACCAACTTCTTTTGCAGCCGTTTCAGCTATGCTGTCTATGTAGCTCGCAACCTCCGTGTCTGTGAGTGTCCGCAGTGTGTTAGTAGCGCGTAGTCGCAAGGTTACCGTTTTGGTTTGTCCAGCTTCTGGCTGGTATACGCCGAGCGGCGTGAGTTCGAGTAATTGAACCTCGGTGCGAAGCTGGCCCAGCGCGGACTCCGCAGACGCCTGAACGTCTGCATATGGGGTTGCGATAGAGACTCTTAGTGAGATGTCTTGTGTTACAGACGGAAAACGAGGCAATGGCACATACTGTTTTGGAGCGAGCCTGAGAAGGAACGACTGGAATAGCTCGAAACCGGCTGCACCCTCTGGGAGCTTGAAAGCTCGCCGCGTTGCCGCGCTAAACTCGCCCACCACCCCCACAAATTGTTCCCCGTCAAGAACAACGGCTGCGCGTTTTGGTTCAAATGGTTTTGAAAGCTGCTCAAATATTGCATGCGCAGCTGAGTCAAATTCACTCAGTGGCACATAGACCAAACTATCTGAAAGCATCTCGACATATTGGCGCGCAGCATAAAACGCTGCATACGGATATTTTTTGGCTGCATATACAAACGCAAGTCGCTCGTACTCGCGAGGAAGCCCATCTTCACCAAGGTCACCCTTACGGTGTGCCTTTCCAAACTCAAACAGGGCAAATTCATCATGACCGGCTTTAATATTGACATGTACTTTGTCGAGCAGACTAGGAATGAGGCTCAGTCGGTAGTACTGGAGGTCAGGGCTAAGGGCGTTCCCTAAACGAAATGCTTGCGCTGGGTCTTGGCCGGCACCTTTCAGTACTTTTTCGTGTACAAAACTATACGTTAGCACCTCATTTGCACCCGCTCCAGAGAGAATATGGCGGATTTTTCGCTTCATTTCGAGTCGCACATTTAACGGCGCGGGCTTCATACTTCGCTGCGGCAACTCCCGCGGCAGTTTATCGAAGCCATAAAGCCGGCCGACTTCCTCAACAATATCTTCGGGAAGTTCGATGTCCGTGCGCCAGAACGGTGCCGTGATGAGAAGGGTGGTTTCATCATCTTCGGGTGGGTACGATGCAAAGTTCGCTCCGCGCAAGAGATTGCCAATTTGCAAAGCCTTCAAGTTTAACCCAAGGCGACTATTGATAAACTCTGCGCTAACCCGTATTTCCCCGCTCAGCGACACTTCATCGAGCTGGCCAGTTTTATCGGGCATATCAAACACAGGGCTAGCTTGTCGCGCACCACTATACTCGGCTGTCAGTGCCATGAGACGCGCGAGGACACGGTCGTTTTGGAGCGGCGACTGGCCTTTGTTGAACCTCGTGACCGCATCGGTGAAAAGTCCGTGTCGCATACTCGTTTTACGAATGGTATACATATCGAACGTGGCACACTCAAGCACAATGTTTTTTGTGGTGACCGAGACTTCACTATTACCACCGCCCATAACCCCACCCATGCCGACTGGCCCTTCGCCGTCTACTATGACGATGTCGTCTTCTGTCACGTCGTATGTCTTGCCATTGAGCAGCGTCAGTTTTTCGCCAGCCTTGCCCATGCGCACACCGAGGCTACCGCCCCGAAGTTTGTCATAGTCATAGGCGTGCGTCGGTTGTGCGGTCAGAAGCATCATGTAGTTTGTGAGGTCAACGACGTTATTGATAGGTTTGGAACCAAGCGCCACAAGCGCGCACTGTAGCCAAAACGGACTCGGCTGTATCTGCACACCACTCATAGCAACCGCCATAAAACGCGGAACTTTTTCGGGCACAAGATTCTCGACATGTAGCTCAATACCTGTTGCGTTTTCGAATGTTGGCTTGAGCCAGTACCAGTCAGGGTTTTCAAAACGCGTGTCAGCGGCACTAACATCATCGGCTACCACGCCTTGCAAGATGGCAGAAACTTCCCGAGCCACACCCAGTTGGCCAAAACAGTCCGGCCGGTGGGTAAACATCTTGTTTTCTATGTCTATGATTGTGTCATTGAGCCCAAACAGCGCCGAGAAATCTTGACCAGGCTCTAGTGGAAGTGCCACTGCTGGCGACAAATCTTTTTCAGTAATCTCAAGAATACCTTCGTGATTATCGCCAATAGCAAGTTCGGCTGGGCTGGCCAGCATGCCATTGCTTTTTACTCCACGCAGCTCACGCGCACCAAGCACAAATGGGTCGGACGTATCAAAGCTAGCAGGCACGGTTGCACCGGGCGGAAGCCAGGCTACCATGAGGCCTTCGCGCACATTTGGCGCACCACAAACAACCTGTACATGACCATTTGCATCGCGTTCAACATCTTTTACGATCCCACCGTCATCAAGTAGACAAATATGCATGTGGTCGCTATCGGGGTGTTCCACGCAGCTCACCACTCGGGCAATGACAATGCCTTTGTACTTTTCACTGAGGTCCACGACTTCTTCAACCCCACCAAGCTGTTGATTAATCCGCTCAACAAGATCTTCCACTGGCGGTAGTTCAAAATCAATATACTGGCG
>JBGAWL010000012.1:0-26362 GCA_044227625.1 Saccharimonadales bacterium (SeqCode)
AAATTTGAAATAAATAAATGCAATAGCAAGGACATTTGTAGCTAATATATAAAGCTGAAAACCAACATTTTCAAAGTTCCAGATTTTGACCGTCAATAGCCCCATAATGGTCGCAATTTGGCTAACCATAAATGCCCACGGACTTTCCGTTTCTGGGTGATAATACGCTTTCACCATAGTCGGCAAAAATGCCAATCCGTCAGCCAATATGCTAAAGATGATTGCCACATTACCCTCACCCGTCATCCACCACAGAAGCAATCCAAATAGCGAGAGCACACCGCAGCCAATATCAAAACGCTTCATTTGCCATGCAGGATGCTTTACAAGAAAACTAGATACAAATATCAAAAAGGGCGAAAAACCAACACTAAACGTCACGATGCTCTGAGCCATACCTACCCCCTGCGACAGCATTGATGCAAAGGCAATCATTGGTGCAATAGTGAGAACGCCCCACGTAACTCGGTTTGGGCGCGCCTTACCACGAAATACATCCGCTACGTACGTTAGCGTTCCGAGCACATTTATGACAGCCGCCACATACGCCCAATAATCTGGAATCATAGTGCTAGTATACGATAGTTGTGGGTAAGGCTCGCAGTCATATGTTTCGTTTTAGTAGAGTATCGTAGTATCGGTTTGAGACTAGTTTAGTCCCACCAAATACAAGTGCAGCCAGTGCAATTGCGGTCACGATACTATTCCTACTTGTTCCGCGTGAACGGTTTACCTCGAGTACTACATCTCCTCTCGGTGCCACCGGACTTGTTGGGTCATCTGGAGTAATGATGTACAGTTTTTTTACAGCTACAAAAGGCCAGCCATATTCTTCCGCCCGAGCCGTACAGCCCATCCCCATAGTTGAAGTTACCGCCACACCATACTTACTACAGTTTTCATAGTGCTTTGTGGGTATAGTCCGGCGTGGAACGGTGTCAAGCCTTAAGCCCACAAGATATCCAACAAAAACACAGAGTACCAGTAGAAATGTGTTGCCAAAGCCCAGTGAGTCTTTCCCCGATGCATACATAACCATATGAACAATCATATCATGCTGAATGTTTGGCTCTACGTCGGCCTAAGCGCTGTATAATCTGGGCATGGCTTTTAACCATTACGCAAAACTGAAACGGATTCTGGCGGACGAGCCGGATGGTTGGTACATACGGCGTATAGACGAGCCCACCACCGCTCAAACATTCCGTGGTGAGCTCCGCCACTTCGACCACTACTACCGCTTGTACCACGCGGGTGGCACCCCCATAAAATACGGCAAATTCCAGCAGCTCGACCGCCTGGCAAGCGCCCTTCACACGGACATCAACAGTCTCCCCGTCATCGAGGAGTAAAAGGTCAATCTTTTCCGTCTAAGACGCTTTTGATTTCCTGCCAACCGTCCACAAATGATTTGTCTCGAGCTCGCTTTGAAGCATCTGTCATTTTCTCGAAATGTTTGAGGTTCTTTTGGACGTTTTCAGGCAAATTATCAAACTGCACCTTGGGTTGTGTCCACCAGCAAGTATTTTGCTCAGTCGGTTCAACCTCGGCTAAAAATGCGTAATTTCCATCGTCATCGACGGCGTATGGCATCCACTCATTCATTTTTTCCTCATCGATTTTTATGTAATACTGCGCTCTGACTGTGTCATCAGCGTCGACTGATTGTTTGGGTGCAATAAACCGTTGCACTTTACTTGGGAACCATCTTTCAATTTCTTGCCGAACACCATCCAGTGTATCTATAAAATCTTCGCTGTACAGCACGTAAAACTTTTCAGAACGAATTGCAAGCGCACCGGAATCTGGCGAAAGTAGCTCGGCGCTCATCACAAAAAAACCATGCTCTATTCCATCCTCGCCTTTTGAGCTGACGTCAAACAGGTCGATTATCTGTCGTATTTCCTTTTGTCTGAAAAATCCAAGTGCCATGATTTATCCTGTTTGCTTTCTACCACGTATACTAGCATACCGCTGAATTTCATCTCACCTTGTGTTTGTTCGGTAGTACTACGTCAATGCGACCACTCTGCACTATTGGCTATTTTCTAGCAGCCATTTGGCAATTTCGTCTACGCTCAAATGCTCCACCGCCACCCGCACCGCAAAATCCTCGAGTTGCGAGTTACTCATCCCAACCGCTATACCATTGATTTTTAGCAGGGTAAGCCCTGCCAGCATAGCCGTACGTTTATTACCATCTATAAATGGATGATCGGCAATTATACCCCGTACCATAGCAGCACTTTTTTCATACACGCTAGCGTATAGTTCAGTACCAAATACTTCCTGCGACTGGGTCGCAATAGCCGCTTCCAAACGACCCATATCCCGGATTCCATCTCCACCACCTGTGTTTGCAAGCACAAGAGCATGCAGCATCAGCAGCTGCTCAATATCTATAGTTTTGCCACTCATCGATTCGCGAGATTCTTAAACGCCTGGCGATATTTACTCATAATATCTTCTGCCGCTGCCATTACTTCATCATTTGTGGCGACGTCTGTTTTCTTGCGCACAATTAGTTCTAGCTCATCATCGTCACCAATGTTAAGACGCTTTAACTCTTTAGCCGGCAGTATTACACCACGACTCGTACCGATTTTGATAGCTTTTTGAATAGTCGTAAATGTCATAGAAAAAGCTTAGCATACATTCTAATATATTACAATAACATTATAATGTTTATGCGTTGTTCACTTTGGTGGGAGTGTGAGCGTATAGTCACGGCTTATTTCGAGCAAGCGTGGCAGATTATCTTCGTTCAGCGCCTCGGGCGCAGCCAGCAGCCAAGCTTTCATGCTCCGCCCACCAAACTCAAAAGGCCCCATGCCAGGCTCATCCAGCAGTATTGCTGCCGTTACCTCGTCTGCCTTCACAATCAGTTTATAGCCCTTTACCCCAAACGCCATATTGCGGTGTATAAAATACCCTAGCCCGCCAAACATTTTGCGCTTCAGCACATCTACCGGCCACTCGGCCACCACCTCATCTATCCGCTCTTCCAGCCCCGTGTCATACGCCATGGCTAAACCTTCGCTCGTTTCATTGCTAAATCATACCACTTCACTCAAGAAAGGTGACCCGCCACAGACATCACAGACAAGAAAGCGACGCAAAATATTATTTCGTAGACAAGGGTGTGTTTACGGTATTTAGGTACTACTAGAAGCACTACGAGAACAAAGCACGCTACAATATATGCGTAAATTGCCTGCTGCACTATTGGACTAATTTGTGGTGACCATATTAGAAACATTAATGGGATAGCTACCATTACCGAACCCACAAACGAAGCAGCTACTTCGTGCACTTTTTGCTTCCAACCTGACGAAGCTGGTACTAAAACGAACATCATTTCAGCAAAAGCAGATACTGCAACTGCTGCATAGAACCATTTTGGCATTGCTAGCACTGGCCCAACCCACAGCCACACCCAGGCGTAATACAAAGGAAACGCTACGAGCATGGATAAGGTAAAGACAAGGCTCGATTGCTTAGTAGCTACAACTGTCTTGCTGATAGTGCTGAGCATGTTGCCATTTTTCCGGCGATAGTCGATCAGCAGCTTTCCTATCATGAGACTTAGTCCTACTATTACAAACGCATCCAGGTACTGAAATGCTTGCAAGGGAGCATTTGGCATTACACGCGCACCCCTTCGCGGGCTTTGTTTGCCCAGTGGTCGGCAAGTTCGTTACCTCTGTGGCCCACGTGGCCGCGCACCCAAACTAGTTCAGCACGGCTCGCGCGGTACAGCGGGCAAACTTCTTGCACAATATCGAGATTTTTTATTCCCCCGCCCTTTTTCTTCCAGCCATTTGCTTCCCAGCCCAGCGACCATTTAGTGATGACATTTATCCAAAACTCACTATCGGTATGTATTTGGCACGGCTCACCCCCAGCGTGCTTTAGCGCCGCAAGTATGGCATAGCCTTCCATGCGTATGTTCGTCGTTTCTCCCCCGCTCGGCTCACTCCCCAGCACCACGGGCTTGCCACCGCTCACCACCGCAAACCCCCCAGGCCCCGGGTTCGGACTCGCACTCCCATCGGTATAATATGTGTTCATTATTTGAGTAATTTTGGTCTTACTGCTTTGCATTCATGAACAATTAGCTCGTGTATAGCATCCAGTACTTCTTGATTATCGAAGTTTATGCCAGACACTTTCTTCACCTTCAACCGCACGGCATTGATTACGTCTTTGGTATATATCGTTTTAACAAGGCTTTCAGGCGTCAGCGCATTGAACCGTTTCCAATACACTTCCAAATCGTTTTTCAATATTGATGCCTTCATGAGATTAACGAGATGCTCCGACGCATTCTTCAAGACCGACAGGTCGCGCAAATCAAGGCTGAACACTTGGTGCGTCGAAATTGGCTTAGCAAAGATGACGCGATATAACTGTATTTGCCGACCGTTGAAAAGAAGAATCCAGTCTATCCCTTCATTTGCTGCATACGAAATACTTTGTCGCAGATGTCGCTCATTTAGGTCGAGGTCGATTGACTTCACTTCGACGACAAAGTGCTTTTTTCGCTTCAGCTGTATGACGTAGTCAGCATATTCGCCCCGAATTGCATACTCCGTTTTGATGTCTTCTAGCTCTTCATAGTTCAGAACCTCCGTCAGGAAATAATTGACCATAATCCGCGTAGCAGATTCATTTACATCCATGTTTTGCTTCTTGGTTAAGTACTTCTTGCGGTACTCACGAAGCCTTTTTTCTAGCTGCGCTCTTTGGTGTTCGGTTGCCATTACTCTTCCTCTGCATTAAATTATTGACAAAATCATTTATATCCTTCTCCTCGGCCAAGACTGCCTTCTGAAGTGTTTCAAGATGATTAATTTTTTTTATGCCTAATTTTTTCTGTAAGTATATGTAATAGCTCATAGCAAGTACGATAAGGATTATAAACATGCTGTATATATTAATTGAAAATTCATTTCCTATAGGTCGAGCAATGAACGTTATACCTACCAGCAGTAGTGCAATAGCTACATCGCTTGAAATATCTGTCCTTGCTAGTACTTGGTTACTAGAATAATTGTTCGTTACGTTTGAAGCATCTTTACGAGTTAGCTTGTTGTAGGTGGTGAAGTATTCTATATCACTAGTCAGTAAAGCTTTTGTGAGCATATTTCTATAACTTATTATGATTTTTTGTTCTCTTAACCCAAAGATTTGTGCGTTCAAGTCATTACTTTCAGCAGTACTTTTCATCCGAATAAGTAAATATATGGCATTAAAAATCAGAATTATGCTCCCGCATCCGAGAAATGCTACGTTCTCTTTTGAAATATTTTGCACGGCTAATAGTAGTGGTACTACAGCCGCCCCGAGCGTAAGAGATAAAGATATTAAGGTTTGAGAAAGTGAAATTGTAATACTAATAGAGTGATTTATTTTATCTTGACGCTCTGAATCAAGTTTATTGTAGAGTTCATTTAATGACTCTCGTTGAACTTTAATACCATCTTCTATGTTTTTTTCAATCGCCATCAATTACCTTTTAGGGATATGTAATATTTCACAAAGACATTCAATATCTTCACGTTGCTGTTCGGTGGTGTCGCGGGAGCGGACGGTTACGGTGTCTTTGGTGTCGCCTTCTAGGCTGTCGAAGTCTACCGTTACTACGTATGGCACGCCTATTTCGTCCATTTTGCGGTAGTTTTTGCCTATGTTGCCGCTGTCTATCCAAAGCACCGCGCCAATCTCTTTCTTTAGCATGGTGTAAACCTCGCGGGCTTTAGCCACCAGTTCTGGGTTGTTCTTTGCCAGTGGGCACACGGCCACTTTTACTGGGGCGAGTTCGTACGGTAACTTCAACACCACACGATCATTTTCGGCGTCGTGCCAGTAGGCGCTGCACAGTACGGCCATCACAGCGCGTTCTACGCCGAACGACGGTTCAATCACATGCGGTACATAGGCTGCGCCGCCGTCTTTTGGCCGGTATTCCATACTCTTTTTCGACGCGTTCTGAATGTTATGCAGATCAAAGTCGGTGCGGTACGCGAGGCCCATTAACTCCTCGCGGCCAATGGGGTAGTCAAACTCAAAGTCTATAGTGCGTTTGCTGTAGTGGGCGCGGTCGGCCTCTGGCACTTCTAGTTCGTGCACGCTGCTCTCTGGCAAACCAAGTGCCGCAAACCATGCCTTGCACTGCGCTACCCAGTGGTCGAAGCTTTCTTCCCACTTTTCTGGATGTACAAAATATTCTATTTCCATTTGCTCAAACTCACGAGAGCGAAACACAAAGTCGCGGGGGGAGATTTCGTTACGAAACGCCTTGCCCTGCTGGGCTATACCAAATGGCACATCTGGGTACAACGTATCTACCACGTTCTTAAAATTCGTAAAAATCCCCTGCGCCGTCTCTGGCCGCAGGTACACAAGTGCTGGCTTTATTTTCTTAACTTCGTCCTGATGTGCAGCTATGTATTTATCGAAAACGTCGTAGATATTTACTACTTTGTCAGATTCAAGTGTTGTTTTTATCTGCTCAAGGTTGGTTACTGTTTCCCACGCTGCGCTATCTTCAACCGGTCCGATAGTGGTTTTGAACATCATATTAAACGCGCGAGCTTCACCAAACGTATTTTTTTGGCCGCACGTGGGGCACGTATCTTGCTTATCGAGCTTGTCGGCACGGAAGCGGCCTTTGCAGTTAGCACACTCTACGAGAGGGTCGGTAAAGGTATCGACATGGCCGCTGGCCTGCCACACTTTTTGGTTCATGAGTATAGCGGCGTCTACGCCGTACATGTCATCGCGGTTCTCAACGAACATCTTCCACCACAGGTTCATAATGTTCTTTTTTAGCGTCACACCCAGCGGCCCGTAGTCCCACGTACCGGCCAAACCACCGTACACATCACTCCCCGGGAAAATAAACCCGCGCCGTTTACACAAACTCACAATATCTTCGAGCTTCAACTCTCTTTTTGCATCAACCTTTTGCTCACTCATACGTTCATCATACACGCCCCACCCCCTAAAATCCACTCGCATTCTTTTAGATTATGCGATAGCATAAGTTAAGAGAATGAGCAGAAATCCAACAACTAGTAAAATCATAGATGAAATCCTTCTTTTTAGCGTAACAGGGGCTGCAATGGCGGGTAGCCTGCTCATCCCAAATCTACTTATTGGCCTCGACAAGCCGCTAATGAAATTCTGGAAACACATGGACAAAAGACAAAAGGAACATGAGTTACAGCAGATAATATATGGCATGAAATCCCGTGGCTACCTTGTCGGGGAGTACGAACACGGCTTGCAGCTTACCGAAAAGGCTAGGCATCGCCTGCAAAAAATTGGGTTTGAAGCTCTTCAGGCTACCCTACATAAACGTTGGGACAAGCTATGGAGAATTGTCATATATGACATACCCGAGGAGCACAAAGCGGCCCGCAACGCTCTGACCCAAAAACTTCGAAACTACGGATGTTTTCAGCTACAAAAAAGCACGTGGATTACTCCCTTCCCTTGTCGTGAGGATCTAGCAACTATCACGGCCCATTTCGGAGTGGACACCTACGTAACATATTTTGAAGCAATTCACCTCGACAACGCTGCACCACTTATCCGTCGTTTTCGTAAGAAATACCCAGATACAAAATTCTCTTAAATTATGCTATCGCATAATTTAAGAGAGAATACGTTTGTCATAGTTGTTGCTGGCAATATAAGAATATTGAACTCGGCATGAAACGTTTAACTTCATTTTTGCCTTAGGCGTGGAGATGAAGCTGGCGGAGGGTTTGGACGAGTGGAGCGCACCGTAGGGCGAGTTGGTCACCGCCCTGCACAGCGACAACCACTGACGCTCGGTTGGCACCGAACAGCAGCCGCATGAATTTTATTTCGTTCGCGCCAAAGGCAGCGTCATCACGGGGTGTAAAAGCCGTGCTGTCGTAGTCGAATTCGTAGCGTTTTTCTGCACTCAGCTTCGCTCCGGTGGTCTCAGTCAGCAAGTTTGGTGTGTGGCCTGCCAGCCGAAGGAGCTGGGCACTAAACCAAACCCGGATGAAATCAACAGAGACAGTTTGGTCATCCAGGACGAAAAAGGTTTGCTCTAGCAGCTCATAATAGGCGGTTTCGGGCTGGTCTTCGGTGACTTTGTCGAGCAACTTTATGAGTTCGTAAGCCAGCATGGTACGGTCTATGTTTTGTACAATCTGGCCGTAGTGGCGAATGAGCCGCGATGAAACCAGTGTGTCCAGGCTCCCCTTCCCCGCAATGTAGTTGATTTCACTGGTACTCAGTAGTTCTATGCCACCAGCGAGTTTGCTCTTTACCCGGCGAGCTCCCTTTGCCATAAGGCTGAGCTTTCCGGCATCTGGAGTGAGTACCGTTACAATACGGTCAGCCTCGCCATAATCTATGCGCTTCAGTACAATTGCAATCGTTTTTTTATGGTTCATGGTTTTGGCTGCCCCGCGCCTGTGACAGCTTCACACAGATTTTTCAGTGTTAACTGTGACCGTATGAGTACCTTTTGTACACCAAGCTCGCGGCGCAAACTACCATGGTCGGCCATATCGTGGTTTAGGCGTGAAACCAGCGCTATAACCGGGACGTCGCGCCATTCGGTGTAGCTTTTGAATTCATAGAGGAACTCGACTCCATTGTGCCGCGCCATTCCAAGTGCCAGTACGACAACATCCGGCTGCTCTGCATCGGCAGCGGCAATCGCTTGCTGTGCCGTAACAGCGCGAGAAACACGGTGCCCCTCTGTGCGCAGAGCCGCCTCGTAGGTTTTGGCGAGCAGCGCGTCTGGTTCTATGAGTAGTACGTGCATGGCTATACCAGCTGTAGCTGCCGACAAGCCGGTAGCGTTGCCGCTAGTCCAGAGGCGTTATGAAACCGCGCTACGTGCAAATGAGCCGACACTGCCGAAAGTAAACTATCTGCAATAAAAACACCTGTCGCCGGACCACTCACAAGCTCCCCATACGGCTGTTGCACCCAGCCGCCAAGCCGACGTGCTCGCCGCAGCGCCTGAGTCGTCAGCTGAACGCCCTGCCCATACCACCCTGCCACAATCCCATGCCCGCCCTTGTGGGCACCAAGCTGGATTATTTTGGTGTTGGCGTCGCTTTCGGACTGTGCAGCTATAAAGACATGTCCAAGACTAAGGAGTGCCGACTGCAATATAGCCCGGTCGGTAATAACAGGCTGCAACCGAGCGGGCACATCCAGCTCAAGACTAACTTGCAGCTGTTTCGCATAGGGTTCAAGAAGGTGAAGCGTGTCATACAGCAGACTCGTCACCGCCACCGCTTCAAACTCCGGCTCTGCCGTGCCGCCTTGCAGTCGCATCGTAAGCGTATAACCCTCAAGGAGTTGTAGCGATGCTCGACTCACATCGTGAACGGCCTGCCAGTGCTCGGCCTGTGCAGCACCAGGGGCCAATTGCGCCTGTTCGCTGAGGAGCGCAAGCTGGAGCATGGTGTTATTTATGCCATCGGCTAGGCTTACAAAAAGCTTTTCCTGTTCACTAAACTCATTCGTCCGATGATTTCGCTGCACCAATTACCCTCAGTTACGCTACCGTATCGTCTATACAGTATAGCCGAGCGCACCGAGCGTGAATATTGTGAAAATTATGGTGAAAAACTGGCGTTCGGCAAAATGATGGTATTAAAGTCAGATATAAACTGGTTCGATTCAATCCATAACTTGAGTGTCTTATCCCGTACCGGTAGTACTACCATACTGCCCTGCTTTGTAGGTGTAAGCTGGCCATCAATACGTACGCCGACTTGGTTTGGTGTCTTTGGCAGGGCGAATGGAGCAACCGTTACCTTACCCTGTTTTTGCAAGCCCTGAAACTGTGTCAGTGTCTGGCTGTATGTACTGGAAACAATCTGAACCCGAAGCGCAAAAACCGATTTTGGGTCGCTTGCCGATGGAACAAAGTCCGGATTAAAGTACGCGTCTAGTGGCTGGCCACCCGCCGCGGTTACCACGTAGGCACTCCATGTTTTCGGATAGTTAATTTGCACGCTCCCAAACGCCTCTGGCCCTGTATACGGTTTGAGGGGTTGCTTTGAAACCTCGGCAAACTCGGCAGCGTCTTTCAGCTGCACCTCTTTCGTATTTTTTGCGACTGCAACCTTTATTTTGGCATCGACGTTCTTTTTATAGTCTTGGCGACCCATATATGCCCAACCACCAAAACCAAGCGCGCCAATCAGCAGGAGGCTTAGCAGCACTAGCGACACAATAGTAGCAACAGAACCCCGTTCGTTATGCACAACATTCATACTGCTCATGGTAACGCAAATATGTGCACGTCCGCAAGCACTACATGCATTTAACGTTTCCTTCTAAGCTATTGTTGATTATTACTATAAAATAACCTTGTAAATATACATATTTTATACTATTATTTTTTCATTAACCCTAACAGGTACTATCAAAGGTACTCTTTTTATGTCTGTAGCTAGCCATTCACCAGAAACAAATAATGTTATTCCTGCTCGCACCCTCGGATACGACTTTAGCGAGTTAGAGGATAGGTCTAAATATTACTTTAAAGATTTTACAGACTGGCTAGATACTAATCCGGGTATTGTCGATGAGCATCTTGCGCTATGTCAAAATTACCTTGAGGCACTTAATTATGCCCCAGTCAAAAGCCCAAAAGGACGCGCACGCGAGCTGGAAGATGAGGCTCTCTATTTCTCTGTACTAAACCGTGGAACGGCAGACGTAAATCCCTGTAGAGAGGCCTTGGCAAATTTTGCTACCCCCGGACGCATCCTACGAGCAACAAGATTTGCACGCCGGACAGGTAATGGCACAACAGGCGATAACGAAGCGATTATTGCAGAATTCAGTAAATATAATGAGTTTTTATGGCTACAAGCACAGGCCAACCGGCTCTATGGTGTTCTCCCAGATACAGTAATAAGATCTGGCGGAATGGGTAAAGTCGCAAGAACAGTGCTTGGCGTACTCACCGTTGCAGCGACACATCCAAGTATCACCTCCCGCAAAGACCGAAAAGCCGCCATCCTCTCTACCATTCCTGGCGCATATGCCTATGCTGCTTCATACCCGATTATCGACGATATTCTACAAGACAGCCAATATTTTCCGCCCCAAAAGGTCGGGCGCTTTCATGAGACGATAGTGTCTGGATTGTCGACCGGCAAAGACATTGACCGCTCGAGCCTTCCTGACCACGGCCTGGTAGATGAGCTGCTGTTTTGTTACGACCTCCTTAGAAAACACTATCCCTATGGAGAAAACCGTCAGCTATACAGTGCAATGCTATCTATGTATATCGCGCAACACGAAGATGCTTCAAGCAAAAGTTTTATGCATGAGGAGCTATTTTATCCTCATATAGCTATGAAATCTGGATTATCCCGCATTGTCGCCCATTTACTGAGTCCCCGTGAGCCAGACCCACAGAGTATGGAAAATCTGTTGCGCAGCCTTACGAGAAATCAGTTACTTGATGATTTTAGAGACCAGTTCGAAGATGCACGCAATGGTATTACCACACCATTTACGATGCAACCCGCACATCCTTCATCTCCTAATCCATTTTATACATTTTTTGCATATAACGCTTATATTGCTAAGGTTGTCTACGGAAATAATCCAGGTGTTGAGCATGTGCTTGCTAGGTTAGGCTCTTATGAGGTAGCAAAACTGTTCTTAGACCCCCAAGCCGCAGCCCTCCTGAAAACGCGCTGGGGTGGGCAGCCATATCTAGATCGGTGGATGCAAACAGCGTCTACATTACCAAACAACACAAATACAGCGAGTAGGCTAAACCGTTCGGAGAAAAAAATTCTTGCTAAAATAACTGACATGACATCGAAAAGAGAAACACAAGATGTTGACCCACGTACATTTATCTCAGACGCAAGGAGTTTTGTAAAATCACTTCTAGAATATGAGTTTCTCGGTGACAATCCCATCCACGAAACAGTTCGTTACGTACTTGGAGGAGACAGCAAATATATACGCTCGGGCATGGCACTTATGCTCGCAGACTCTCTTAAGGTTCGCCCGGAAACAATTGCACCATTACTAGTGAGTATTGAGATGTCACATGCTGCAAGTCTACTTTTTGACGACTTACCCGCGCAAGACAATGCCGAAACACGCCGAGGTCAGCCAACTGCACATAAGAAATTCCCAGAGTATACAGCCCAGCTAGCAGGGATTGCAATGTTAAATCGTAGTATTGGAGTGCTCACTGAATTATCGACACATTTTAACTCGGAAAAAGTAACGAAAATAATATCTTACGTAACAGACAAAGTAGGCGGAGATCTAACTCTTGGCCAATGCAAAGACCTTGCCAATATTGCAGATGACGAAGAAGACATACTAAAAATGTATGCATTAAAGACCTCGTCACTACTAGAAGCCGCCCTCATTCCCGTCATGGTGCTTGCGGGAAGAAGTACTGTGGAAATAGAAAATCTAACTACCTTTGCGCATCATGCGGGTATCGTGTATCAACTTCAGGATGATATTTTAGATGCCACGGCCAATTCAGAACAGCTCGGTAAAAAGACTAACAAAGATGAAGGCAAAAATAATATTGTCAGGACCTATGGTGTAGATGAGGCAATACGCCTTAGAGATAGGCACTTTCAGGCCGCTTTGGAAGCTCTTAGCAAAATTCCCTTCGAAACAACACTGCTCTCAGGTACAGTCACATACTTTGCTAGCCGAACTCGCTAGGAACGGTACTCGTAGAGAAATACGCCGTCTTTTTCTTTGGCAATTGGTCGGTTTGGGATTTTGAACGTAACGCTGGCAAGCGGTTTTTTGTACTGCTGCATTCGTTCATTTAGTTTCGGCATATATGAATCCAGCAGAAAAACAAACACACCGTCGGCCTTGGGCCACGACATACGCCAGTAGTTTCCCCACAGAACCCGCACGGCACCTTTATATTTGCGTGTGCGCACCCAAGCAACCAGTGCCAGAATGGGGTTTAGCTCTATGCCAACCGCCTTGTAACCCGCTTCGGCGGCGGCGGCCAATACCTTGCCGTCACCACAGCCCAGTTCCAGCAGTGTTTGTCCCGGCTTTAGCTCGAGCAGCGCAAATGCAGCTTGTATTTGCGGCCCTAGCGTCGGTAAGTAAGGCGCACCGAAAAAAATAACCGCTGCAAAGGCACCAAGGCACAACAAAACAAGTGCCAGCAACCACTCCACTGCTACGCCTTACTGAGGTGCTTTTTCACCTCATTTTCAGCGTGTCGTAAATAGTCTTCTATCTCTACTATGAGTTTTTTGCCAGCTTCGTGAAGTCGAAGCGCTTCGTCAAGTTGAATGTCTTCTGCCTGCAAATGCGCCAGCACACCTTCGAGCTCTTCGGTCTTGGCTGCGTAGTCAAATTGGGTACTATTTTTACTCATAATTACTCCTTGTTAGTATGTACTGTTTTCACCTGGGATGCTACTTTTCCATCTATAAACTTCACTTCAATGTCATTTCCCGGCCGTAGCTGGCCGGCACGAGTTACCGTTTTTCCGGCAGATGTTTGCACGAGTGCATAGCCTTGGCCGAGTGGCCGAACCGGGTCATAGGCAGCCAAAAGTGCTCGGGCAGTTGTGAAGCGTTGCCGCGCAAGCTGAGCAACTTGGCGAAGCTCCTCGTCGAGTCTTTCGGTCAGCATAACCAAACCAGTGCGGCGACGCGTTATACTCACCATAAGCTGTTCGTCGAGTCGCCGTAGGTAAGCTCGCAGGTGTCGCAGCTCCTCTTTTCTGTCGGGTAGTAGTAATTCTGCGGCATTACTCGGTGTGCTGGCACGGCGGTCAGCCGCGAGCTCGGCAAGAGAAACGTCTATTTCGTGGCCAATGGCAACAAGTGTTGGCACTCGGCTCGCCGCTACCGCCCGCACCACCCGCTCATCGCTCCACGCCGCCAAGTCATCGGCACTGCCACCACCGCGAACCATCACTACTACATCTGGTGCTGTATCTGATTCGTTGACGCGCTTGAGCGCTGCAACAATTTCTTCTGGGGCTTGCTCGCCCTGCACAAGCACATTGTGGTGGGTAATGTGCAGCCCGCCCCAACGAGCATTCGAAATCTTCATAAAGTCTGCGTAAGCCGCCGAATCTCCTGCGGTAATCAGCGCGATTCGACGAGGAGGGTACGGCAGCGGGCGCTTGCGACTTGGGTCAAACAAACCTTCAGCCTTTAGCTTCGCGGTCAGCAAGTCTGCCGCCCGCCTAAGTGCTCCCGCACCAACCGGCACAATAGACTGAACCTGAAAACTAAAGTTATAGAGCGGATGCAGACGTGGCGAGCCCGCCACGCGCACCACTATGCCATCTTCGAGCGGCCCGGGCAGCGCGTACACTGTTGCAAAACACTTTAGGCTGGCCGTTTCGTCTTTGAGGTCAAAGTAGACCCACTTGTTTTTACTCACGTGGAAGTTACTCAATTCCCCTTCTATCTCTACAAATGGATATGCAAAATCAAGCGTTTGGTTCAGCGCCGCCACAAAATCGCTAACGGAAAAAGCAGGATTAACCATTTGCCTGTCACCTGTCACCATGCATTACCAATTATCATGTCACCATTATAAGCGCATCATCGCTACAGGATAAATGATAATCCAATGTAACACGTCACACATGACATGTTAATCTGTTTTCACTTCAACTGAAGGTGGCTCTTTTTGGCCGAGGTGTTCGTGGTAAAAGTAAGCTCCGGGTATCAGTTGTACACCAGTGGCTAGCATCCGATACATAACCGTTACCGGCAGGCTCAGGCGCGAAGGAATGCCCGTGGCAGAGAGTGTAAGCGTCATAAGACCTTCATAAACCCCTATACCACCCGGCAGCACGCTTATAAGCCCCGCAAAATTGGCTATGGCATACGCTAAAATAATCGAGCCAATGTTTACCCACTCGCCAAATGCCAAATACACGACATATATAGTCATGACCTCCCAGAAACTGGCAAGCATAGCCCACATAAATGGCCGCTTGAGTTTTCGCCAGTCACTCGCCATGAGTGTGTAGTTTTCGTGCAGGTCGTCGAACACATGCCGTATTTTGTCTGTCCGAATTGTCTCTGGATTTCTCGGGCGGACCACCTTTATTATCCGGTTCAGGAGCCCTGTTACGTACGTAAAAAACCCTGCTATGCGCTCTTTGCTGCTCACTATAAAACCCACCCCTGCGGTAGCAATAACAACCACTGTCGCAATAGTGCCTGCCAGCAACAACACAACACTATTTATATGCCCCTGCACTGCGAGCGCAAACACCCCAAGGACAATCAACCCCTCGAAACTCAGAAAATATAGAACCAACTTAAACAACTGTACGGCAGATGCTTTCGGCCCGGTAATATCATCGCCTTTCATGCGCGCCCCAAAATACGATATACCGCTTACCCCTGCACTTGGGAATACGGTGTTTACATAATTGAGCGCCAGTGCACTTTTATATAGCTCTTTGTATGAAAGTTTATTCCCAACAATCTTGAACAAATCCCGATACAACCGCGTCTGTGCATCGTAGTTCAACCCCTGTATAAGCGGTATAAGCAGCAGCGCCCATATGTGCACCTTAAACAGGTTCTCGAACGTTGCCTTAAACTGATCCCGAATTGCTATCACTAGAACTACCAGCGCAAACACTGTTACCAGATTGAGTAATAGTTTCCAATTACGCCGAAAAAACGAAGGCTCTGCCATAATCTACATGCTATTATACAGCTATGGTTCAATCTGTTTGCATTTTGGGGCGGCAGCCGGCTCTTGGGCTGGCAGAGCTGGAAAGTCTCTACGGTGGAGATGCCGTTTCAGACATTGCACCCGGCATAGCCGGACTTATACTTGATATCCGCGAAGTAGATTTTGCGCGTCTGGGCGGCAGCACGCGCCTAGCGGCAGTCATTGGCGAGGTGCCAAGTAGTAGCTGGAAACAAGTTGAAAAAGCTCTGATAGGACTGGCTAAATCCACCGCATTTGCCCTCTCCACCTCTGGGAAATTTCACCTGGGATTGTCTGCCTACGGATTTGACGTGTCACCCACCAAAATCAATGCTCTTGGGCTAACGCTCAAAAAAGTGCTGCGTGCACGTCACGATGGTTCTGTCAGACTTGTACCAAACACCACGGCAGAACTAAGCACCGCACAAGTGTTTCATAGTCATCTTACAGACGAGCATGGCGCCGAACTTTTGATTATTAATTGCCAAAACAAAACTATCATTGCTCGAACAACCGCAGTTCAGGATATAGACGGCTACACCCTGCGCGACCGCGGCCGACCAAAACGCGATGCTCGTGTCGGCATGCTGCCTCCCAAACTTGCGCAAATAATAGTGAATCTCGCCACTGGCAAAATTCAGAGACATGAGTCAAGAGACATGAGTCAAGAGAAAATCACCGTACTCGACCCGTTTTGCGGCACCGGTGTCGTACTGCAAGAAGCCTTGCTTATGGGTTACAGCGCTTACGGTACCGACCTCGAACCGCGTATGATTGCGTACTCTGAAGCAAACCTCGACTGGCTTGCCTCAAAATTCAAGATTCCAGATTCAACACTTGAAGTCGGCGACGCCACCAACCACCAGTGGCAAATTTCTAAATTCCAGACTCCAAATTCCAAAATTGTTGTCGCCTGTGAAACGTACCTCGGCCGCCCTTTCACCGAACGACCGAGCTCAGCTATCTTCGCTCAAACCATAAGCGAAGTAAATCTTATCCTTAAACGGTTTTTGCAAAACATCCAGCCGCAGTTGCCCCAGGGCAGTCGCTTGTGCCTAGCTGTACCGTGCTGGTTTGATGGCCGCGAGCAAAAGCACCTGCCCTTCCTAGAACATATAAGCGGTATGGGTTTTGAGCGAGTCGCATTTCAGCGTGCAAGCAACGAAGACCTCATCTATCACCGCGAGGGGCAAATAGTCGGCCGTGAACTCGTGACATTACGCCGCACATAAGGTACACTAGGACTCTATGGAGAAATTAACAGGGGTGAGAAAAATGATTCGTCCGGGCGACCTTGTTGTTGCACTGTATATTTTTGGCATTATGGCCGCTGAACTCATGGGCGCAAAAACATTTGTTATCGGCCACTTGGGCGACTACACGCTTCGGGCCAGTGTGGCAATTTTCCTCATGCCGCTCCTCTTTACCCTCACCGACGTCGTCACGGAAGTACGCGGTAAAGAACGCGCCCGCAGTATGGTACTGTCTGGCCTCGGGGTCATAGTTTTGCTCGTTTTCTACACGGCACTGGCCACCGCCCTCCCTCCGTCGGCTCGTTCGGCCGAGACCGAAGCCTCGTACGACACCGTTTTTCATAACTCTATTCGCATGTCTATTGCCAGTCTGATTGCATTTGCTTCTTCGGCTTTTCTAGATATAGCCATCTTTGCGAAACTACGCGCCCGCATGCACAAACGCGCCCTTTGGTTCCGCAACAACGCTTCAAACTTCATCTCTCAGTTTGTTGATTCGCTCGTGTTCCTTACGGTTGCTTTTTACGCCCTTGGTGAAACGCTTGGCCAGAACATATCGTTTATATTTGGCCTGCTCCTACCCTACTGGCTACTTCGATGTGCAATGTCGCTCCTTACAACACCAATCGTCTATGCCGGCGTTCGATTACTGCGCAGCGACACAGCGCGCTAGTACCGTTGACTTTCAGGGGTAGTTTCCGGTATAATTCCCCAAGATTGAGGTAAGAACTGTCAAATCGACCGTACTTCCTCTTTATTTTAATAATTTATAAGCGTTACCAAACCACTGTTAAGGTCTGTCCACAGACGAGTGCAGTGCAAGGCGCCGCGGTGAAGCGCGCAGCGAGCCGTACTACAGGTACGGCGAGCGAGCACTACCAGCCGGCAACGCAGCAATGTGCCGTCTGTGGTCGACCGCACATCCAGGAGAATACTATGTCACATGTTAAAGCCGGTGGTACTTCCAAGAATACGCGCGATAGCGTCGGTCAGCGCCTTGGCGTCAAACGCTTTGGCGGCCAGGTGGTCAAAAACGGCGAAGTTATTGTTCGCCAAGTTGGTGCCACCAAGCGTGCCGGTACTGGCACTACTATGAGCCGCAACTTTACCATTCACGCTGCCAAAGACGGCACCGTGAAAATGCAAAGTCGCAAAGTCCGCACTTTCTCCGGACGCTCTGTCCGCCGCACCGAAGTCACCGTAGAATAGTAGTCAAAATACTTCGCTCGTGTCTGCGAAAAAGACCTAGGCCTTAATCGCCTGCAACGTGCCGAAGCCACTGTATATTATGGTGCGGTTGGCTTGTGCCCCACTAATCAGGCTGCAAGCGAAGCTTTCACGCCTTTGCGCGGCAAACCGTCTGAGCGAGAGTAGTGCGGCAAAGGGCTTTCCCCTGTAGTGGTCTTTATAAGTCTTTTTAGAGATTGTTTTCTGTTGTCTCTGTCTCTTGCGAGTAAAGCCTGGGCCGACTCGGCAGTCATAGAGGAACAATAATCTTCTATGGCTTTTTCAAATAAGCTTTTGTCGTACGTTTCATTATATTTTTGAAATGTACTGGGATCAGTATTCTCAAAAATATATTGGGCGCCAAAACCACCTTGCTGCAAAGTATTTACTACTTGGTCTATTAGTTTTTGATCTCCCAAGTGTGCCAGTGCACCTGAAAGCTTTGGACGTGATGCCAGTGAAAACATTGCTCCAGACAAATTCATATAGTTTTTTCTATCTACAGGGGTCATATCCTCCATAATATACGGTTCTCTTAGGCTTGACGTGATTCCTATGTAATACATACTATTTCGCGCACTATGTGTATAAGCAAGCCGTTCTCGTATACCGTGAACATCATAATGCGAACCATCAAAGCCATACGCAACTAGCTCGTAGAAGGCACGGGCAGTTCTTTTGTTTCCATCCTCAAAAGGCTGCATTGCAACGAGTGTTTGTGCCGCCATCCTTCCAGCATTGTACAAATCCCCTTTTTGTACTAATACTTTCATGCCCTCAAGCAAATCTTCAAATAACTCTTCTCTATCTTCTGGACCAATTCCTATAGTTCCAACTTTCTTGTCATCACCCGTGCCGCCACTCAGCAACATTTCTCTATCACTAAAATCCTGCTTGCCATCTGGGTAAAGTGCTGAATGTATAGTTGTAAGCATCGTCTTCATGTCTTTTACTTCCATACTCAATAACTTTTCTTTTCTAGACGCTTCCGTAGTCAACTCACGGTCAGGATCAAGAACATTAATGGATGCAAGTAACCTGTTTGCGTCTATATACTCACCTTCTGCGCCTTCATATCCGGAATCGAATTCTTCATCCTGCGGAACGTGATCAATAATATAGCGCGGTGGAGCCTTTGGGACTGGTTCTTCAACAATAAAATCAGGAACATCTGCAACATCTATAAAACCCTCGCCTAACAAAGCGCCTCCTCCAAGAGAGGCAGCCAAATGGTCTGCTGTTTGACTCCTTTCAGCAAAGCCTGGTACATCTTCAGGTTGGATTAGTGGAATATCTGCAACTACTTCTGACATTTTTGTTTTGTTTCCTGTGTATAATTTTAGCACAAGCTTTTTAAAAAGTCAATTAAGTTTTTTGTTACTATTTGCCTGTTCCGCCTTATTTTAAGATGAGGAGATGTTCTATGTTTATAAGGTCAGAGCGCCGACAGGAGACTACCCGCCGGCATCTACCATTCACGCTACCAAAGACGGCTCTATGAAAATGCAGAGCCACAAAGTCCGCACTTTCTCCGGCTGCCCTGTCCAGCGTAAGGAGCCTGCTGTAGTGTATCAATCAAGTACCTACCAGCCCTAAAGGCTAGTGTTTAACCAAAGCTTTACCAGCTGGCGTTCGTGTCACGGATTATATTATTTTTGAAATAGACGTGCAGTTAGGCTACCTAGTTTTTTTGGTGTATTTTTACTTTGTTTGCCAGCAACTTCTGCAGCTTGTTCACGAGCCACGTTTTCCTCTAACGCTCGGCCATGAACTATATCCATCACGTCTTTAGGTTTTGCAGTGAAAAACGCTGTATTACCACTGGTCGGATGCGTAACGAGATATTGATTTCCTGTCTGGGGGATTCGCTTTCCCTGTGCATCATATACAGGCTGCCCTCCGGCAAGCGCGCTCCATTCCTGTTTAGCCGCCGCACCGGCAACATTACCCGCAGCATGAAGCGCATGAGCCTCTCCCTGTAGTGCTTGCATTTGATTCGCGGCCGCTTCAGCAGCCATTTGTGCTCCTGTTAATACTGGTTGTGTTTCTGAAGTCATTTCTTTTCCTTTGGTTTTAGTTTTCTAAACTGATTATCATATTAGCACAAGCTTTATAAAAAGTCAATATTAGGATTAATGTTGTGTTAGTATTACATGAAAAGCCCCTTGTACGGGGGCCTTTAAAGACATGGGTTTGATTATACGCCGAGGTGGAATTTTATGCGGTCTACTACGTCGCTCATGACAACTTGGCTTTTTACCATGTAGTCGTCTACGCCAAGGCCTTGGGCGCGCTGCTTGTCGCTTTCCTGACTAAGTGCGGTGAGCATAACAATCTTTAGGTTGGCTGTTTCAGGGGTGTTACGCAGAATATCAAGCACATCAAAACCGCTGACTTTTGGCATCATAGCGTCGAGTACCACCAAGTTTGGTTTGTAGTCTTTGGCTGCAGCCAGAGCCTCTTCTCCGTTTGCCACGCGGCGAATGTCGAACCCTTCGGCCTGTAAACGTGTTAAATAGGTGCTCGCAAGAGCATCATCGTCCTCTACGAGCAAAATCTTTTTCGGTTTTGGTACTGCTGTATCATCCATACTGCTAATGGTACTTGCATGAGAGACATGAGTCAAGGGACAAGAGTCATGAGTCATGAGTCATGAGTCAAGAGTCAAGAGTGCGGCCGCAGGCCGCTTAGTATTAGTCGCGTCAGCGACATAGCTAGGAGTGGCCATGCGGAAGCTCCTGGCTCATGGTGTTGTCGGGTTTGACAACTTCCGTCAGGCGGCACGAGTTGTCTGACGATGGGTAGTATTGCCGGGGGCAATACTACCCTGAGGAGTTCTCGGGTCGGTTGTCAAAACGAACAATCAACTGACCAAGAGATGGAGCCTGTGGCCGAGGTTTTTTGCTTCTCTTTTTGTCCGGCACAAAAAGAAGTCGGCTGGCAGTCCGAGAACTGCCATGTCAGTGAAAGTATAGCGAGACTGTTACGTGCAGTGGATGCACAGACGTCAGTGGAGGGGTATGGATGCTGAAACTAGTTCAGCATGACGAAGGTAAAAAAACGGATTCTTGGCTGATTACTTTTTGAGGGAGGCGATGAAGCCTTGGAACATGGGATGCGGACGGTTCGGGCGGCTCTTGAACTCTGGGTGGTACTGGCTTGCCATAAGGAACGGATGGTCCACACCCTCAATCACTTCTACAAGACCGTTGTCTGGGTTCATGCCGCTGGCACGAATACCCCAGCTTTCGTACTCGGAAACGTATTTCCCCATAGCCTCATAGCGGTGCCTGTGCCGCTCAACAATATCCTGAGTGCCGTATAGTTTCGCCGCAAGGCTATCAGCTTCAAAATGGCACGAGTAATCGCCAAGCCGCATGGTGCCACCAGTGTTTTCTTTGCCCTTCTGCCCTTCCATGGTATCTATAACCGCCGCCGTAGTATCCGGGTTAACCTCGGTTGTATTTGCATCTTCATAACCGTGCAGTCGGGCTGCGGCAATCACCATCATATGTAGGCCATAGCAAAGCCCAAGATACGGCAGTTTGTGCGTCAGTGCATACTGCGCTGCCCGAATTTTCCCCTCGACACCGCGCGTACCAAACCCACCGGGCACCACAATACCATCAACTTTCGCAAGCTCAGCCGCAACTTCATCGTCACTAGCAGTCTCGAGCTTTGGCGCATCTATCCACTGTATATCAACTGCCACATCGTTTGCCCATGCTGCGGCCCGTACGGCCTCAAACACCGACATGTACGTGTCTGAGTTATCGAGGTATTTCGCAACCACGCCTACTCGAACCGTCTGGCTCGGCTTAGAAACCGCTTTGTCCACAACCGCACGCCATTCGCGCAAATCTGGCTTGGTGACATCGAGCGATAGTTGCTCGCTAATGACATCGGCAATCCCTGTATCTTCGAGAGTAAGAGGGACTTCATAAATACTATCGGCATTTGGCAGCAGCGCGATTGCCTCTGGTTGTACGCCCGTAAAAAGGCTTAATTTTTCTTTGACGCTCACCGGCGCAGCATCTTCGCTGCGACACACGAGTATATCGGGGGCAATACCCAGCCCGCGCAGCTCGCGTACAGAATTCTGTGCAGGTTTACTTTTGAACTCATGGCTCGCACCGAGATACGGCATATACACCACATGAACAAATAGACAGTTATCGCTACCGACGCGCATACCGAGTTCCCGTATGGCCTCCACAAACGATAGGCTTTCATAATCCCCCACCGTACCGCCTATCTCTACAATGTGAACATCAAACCCTTCAGATGCCTTGAGTATGTGGTCCTGAATGGCGCGGGTGACATGGGGGATGATTTGCACGGTGTTACCGCCAAATTTGCCGCTCCGCTCTGCCTCAATTACACCCAGCAGTACACGGCCGCTCATAAGTGAGCTTTCTCGGGTAAGTTCTTGGTCAAGAAAACGTTCGTAGTGACCGAGGTCGAGGTCTGTTTCGGCTCCATCTTTAGTAACAAAACATTCGCCGTGCTCGCGCGGGTTGAGCATGCCGGCATCGACATTCAAATACGGATCACATTTTTGGAGGTTTACCGAAAGACCGCGAGCTTTTAAGAGGTTTCCAATGGAGGCTGCCGTAATGCCCTTGCCGAGCCCCGAAAGCACACCACCTGTTACAAACACAAACTTCGTTTGCTTCTCACTCACGCTTCTAAACTCCCCGTTTATCTCACCAATCATACGCTGTTTTAGCCGCTAGCGCAACACGGACTTAATGACCGAGCCATTCATCAATAACTAATGACTGGATGAGCCTTCGTTGTTCGAAATCCCAAATAACAAGTTCCAAATGACAAACAAATTCCAATATTCAAAACTTAAGATTCCAAACAAAAAGGTACAGGTGACTTTACTTATCGCTGCTGCTCATTTTGGAATTTAGGATTTGAGATTTCGGTATTGTTTGGAATTTGTTATTTGGAACTTGAAAGTTTCTCGTAGAGAGTTATTGTCCCAACCAGCTTTGGGCGGCTTGGAGCTGAACGTCGTTTTTGTTCTTAATATCTTCTTCGCTAGGCTTCACTTCCTGGTCGGGCTTCACGCCGGTCTTGTCTATGTTGGTACCTTTCGGGGAGTACCACCGGCCAATTGTCACTTTTAGCGAACTGCCATCGTCAAACGAAACTAGTTGCTGCACCACACCTTTGCCATAACTTTTTTCACCGACAATCCGCGCACCAGCTTCATCGCGCAGGGCGAGTGCCACAATCTCAGAGGCAGAAGCCGAGCCACCATTCATAAGCACAACCGTCTTTACGCCCTTCAGGGGCGACAGACTGCCCGAAACTGCGTCGGTGGCGTACGTGGTGTTACCGCGGCGTTGCTGCACGACCGTCTGGCCGTTTTTTAGCCACAAACCACTTATCCCGACAGCCGCGGAAACCTCACCGCCCGGGTTATCCCTGAGGTCTAAAATTACCTTGTTGACGCCAGCTTCACGAAATGATTGAGCAACCTTTAGGGCGAGCTCGTCTGTGTCATCACTAAACTGGCTCACCTGCATATAACCAATGTTGCCCTCGAGAATTTTCGATTCTACCGACGGAACATGTATGGTGTCGCGCGTAATGGTAAAATCGAGTTGCTGTTTCTTGTCGCGCACAATGGTCAACTTTACTTTTGTGCCTTTGGGCCCCCGTATCTTTAGCACCGCCTCTGTTGCGGTAAGTCCGTAGCTGCTCTTGTCGTCTATGGCAGTTATGATGTCTTTTGCGCGTAAGCCAGCTGCCTCGGCCGGCGAGCCGCTCAGCGGTGCCACAATCACGATGTTGCCGTCCTGGTCGAGCTCAAGCTTCGCCCCTACCCCAGTGATAGTACCCTGCAAATCATTGTTAAAGTCTTCTGCCTCTTTTGCGGTAAAGAATTCGGTGTATGGGTCTTTCGTACTGGTTGCAAGACCGTGCTTCAAGCCGTTCAAAACTTGTTCTTCGCTCAGCTTGCCGTCGTAATTCTCTTTGAGGGCCTGATAGACCTTGTCTACCTGAGAGTAGTCGAACGTCTTGGGTAAGTCAGTCCGAGAAGTATACGGCTGACGTACCGGTAATAGACCGCTTTGCCCCATAAATACTCCGCCAGCAAATACGGCCAGTAGCACCCACAAGCCCGCCAGACGCTGCCATGTGAAAATATGCCCTCGTTTTACCTTTTTCTGTGCATTTTGCATGTAGGTAGTAGTATACATGTTCGTCCGTCCAGATGCGAGCATAGACGGCTCCGTAGTCGCAGTAGTGTCAGATACTTCGTACGTCAGCAGGCCTGACCCACAATCACTTTTTACTCCTATGTCATCCCGACCGAAGTGGAGGGATCCCGTTAGGTGTGCGTCAGACGGGATCTTTCGGCTTCGCTCAAGATGACATTCAAAAAGTGAGCGCGGGTCAGGTGAGCAGGCTAGACGAGTGCGAAGCTCGTGTACAATAGTACCCATGGGCGTTTATACTATCCAGCGATGTTCCGTAGAAGATTACGAGGCTGCCAGCAAGTCATACCTAGAAAATCACCATGAACTGGTTACCTTCTTACAAGCACCGTTTTATGGCAGGTTGCAGGAGAATAGCGGCAAAGAAGTCGTTTATATTCGTATATTGAAGCAAGCGGAACTCGTTGGTTTTGGGCTTGGGGTTATCTACAGCGCTCCGGGCGGGCTAAAGTTTCTGTACTGTCCGTACGGGCCAATTTCTACAGAGTGGCCGCCTGAACTCGTGGCAGACCTTGAAGTTTTTTTCCGGTCCCTCGCCGATAAGCTCGGCTGCGCATTTGTCCGTATCGACAGCGACGAAGTGAAATCTACCGCTGTAAAAAAACCAATCCCAAGTAAAATTGCCCGAACAGCCAGCCTGCAACCACGCGCTGAATGGGTGCTAGACATTTCTCCAGAAGAAGAAACTCTTTGGATGGGGTTTCACAAGCATGCTCGTTACAATGTGCGCCTTGCGGAACGGGCAGAAGCAAACATAGCCGTTCTGAAACCAAGCGAAGCACCGTTGGAAACGTTTTATTCCCTCATGAAAACCACTGGCGAGCGCGATAGTTTTGGCATATTCAACAAAGACTACTACGAATCCTACTTAAAAACCCTCACCGATGACGAAGGATTTGTGGTGCTTGTCAGCATAGATGGTAAACCAGCCGCAACCGGACTTTTCGTACTCTACGACAAGCAAGCTCACTATGTTTTTGCCGGCTCTAGCAATGACTTTCGTAAGATTGCACCTGCCTACAGCGTCATATGGGCGGCTATGAAAGAAGCCAAAGAACGCGGGTGCACCCTGTTTAATTTTGGCGGCATCACAGACGACGTAAAGGGCCATGACCTTGGTGGTGTGACCGGGTTCAAAAAACGCTTTGGCGGCTACCGTATCGAGCATGCCAACCCTGTAGATTTCGTTTGTAAGCCCGCACACTATGCGATGTTCAAACTTTATAAGCTGTTGCGTTAAACGGGGCTAGTACACAACAAGTATCTGGCGCCCACCGCCATTCATGCTTGCCTGTAGCGCCTCTGCACTCAGATAAACGCTCCCCCGCAGCGGGTCGTGCAGGAAAAACCCTATTGGATTTTCTGCGGTTCCTTCAACCCCGTATACCGTCCGCACGTGCTGGTTTTTGGCCGCATGCACAACGCCACTCGTTGCCGTGTTCCAACTGTCGTCCACCGCTGTCCAGCCCATAACACCCCACATAACGACTGGCCGGCCTGCATGGATAGCTGTAGCAACGCTACTTGCCGAAGGGCTATATATTACTTCTGCACTGCGTCCATAAGAGCGTGCCGCCTTCGCGACAGGTCCCGCATACACTCCCCAGCCGGTAACATTAAGCTTGCCGTTCACGTCACCAACAAACTCAACATTTGGGTCCTGCCACGTATTGGTAGCCATGTCCCTTGGCTGCGGTGCATAGCCAATTTTGGTAAGAATATCCATGTCGCTGGCACTTATCCCGTAGTACGCAAGTGCCATGCGCAATGAAGCTGCCTCACAGCTTAGTGAATACGCCTGACGATAGTACGGAACCGCAAGTTTCCGCACTGGCGGCACTGTTGTAAACTGCCTGCTATAGGCAGTTCCTGTCAACCCAAATACGGGCTTAATCCCCGCCGAAACGCCGTACGTAT
>JBGAWL010000013.1:0-25736 GCA_044227625.1 Saccharimonadales bacterium (SeqCode)
ATTGAGCTGTCACAGGACGCCAAACGGCTATTCGCAGACGAAAATACAAGCAGTGACGACAAACGGATAATTTTAACCAAACTATTCGAGAAGATCAGCCTAAAAGACAATTCCGTATCTGTTACGTACACCAAATTGACACAGGCAATAGCTCGAAATAGCGGTTTAAGTAAGGAGATTTTGGGATATGCAAAATAACGATAACCAAACCAACCAAAATGACCCCCATAACAGGGGTCAAAATGGATTCGAGTCTATCTCTCCTGGACTTTGTTCTATATGGCTGGGGGTGAGGGATTCGAACCCCCGAATGCCAGGACCAAAACCTGGTGCCTTACCACTTGGCCAACCCCCATTGATAAACGTTGTAATGTACGCGGTTTCGAATGGATTCGACTCACCTTCGGCGAGCCCGTGACTTTCATACTAGCAGCATAGCTGCAAATCTGAAAGGTCACCTTGCAGATTGCCGCTGGCAATCTTCACCCCGAATGCCGGGACCAAAACCTGGTGCCTTACCACTTGGCCAACCCCCAATGCTCTGTAAACGTGAGTAATTATACTAAATCTCGCTGCTTCACGCTATACTACTGATATGAAAAGGCCGGGATGGAAGGCTGGGGTGGCACTGGGGTTGGTTCTGGCTGGGGTGGGTGCGGCGGTCTGGTATTTTGTTATTCGCACTGAGGCTCCGGTGGTAAAGCCTGTCGTAAGCCCCACTAAAGCCGTGAAAAAGGCTGAACCGAGTGGGGTGGTGACGTTTGCGGCCATGGGCGATATGCTCGCGCACGACTCGGTGGTAGCGCAGGCGAGGGCTGCAAATGGCAGCTATGACTTTACGCCGTACTTTTCCGCCATAAAACCGCTTTACAAAGAAGCCGATGCGGTGTTTTGCAATGCAGAGGGTTTGACGACGGGTGAAGCGTTTGGCATTAGCGGTTACCCGGCATTCAACGCGCCGACCGAGTTTGCGCGTGACCTTGTGCTCGGGGCCGGATGCAACGTAATAGGGCTAGCAAACAACCACATTAACGATAAAGGTCAGGGGGCAATAGATGCAGATATTGCAGTATGGGAAAAGTTGAAGCCCTTGGCTGTGGCTGGAGCGAACCGGACGCCGGAAGAACAGATGACAGTAAGGTACTTTACAAAAAATGGGGTGAAAATTGCGTTTTTGGCTTTTGCAGATTACAGCAACAACAAAAACTATACTCCGTATGGTCTGAACATATACCACAATACCGACCTTGTCGAGCGACTTCTCGCTACGGCACGGGAGAACGCAGATGCAGTCATTGTGTCAGCACACTGGGGAACAGAAGATTCAAATATAGTGAATGCCGACCAAACGGCTGCGGCACAGTTGTTTGCAGATAACGGTGCGGACGTGGTTATAGGAACGGGGCCGCACGTGTTACAGCAAGCGACATACCTAACCGCTGCAGATGGGCGCAAAACGTTGGTGTGGTATAGCATAGGAAACATGCTTTCTTCGCAACTACAGGTAAATGAGCTGACAGGAGTGATTGCTGGTTTTACCCTAAAAAAACAACCAGATGGCGGTGTGCGCGTGGAGCGGCCAACAGCGCAGGTAACGTTCATGAGCTACGATTGGTCCACTGGTGATAGGGCCGCTGGTCGTCTTAGCGCGCGCAGTAATTTGCAGCTGAGACCGCTCAGTCAAAGCGGCAACGCTGTTAGTGATATGTTTGGACAACAGTACATTGCTAGCGAGCGAGAAACCTATGTGAAGACGACGCTGGGTAGTGACACAGGGGTTACGGTAGTTCCGTAGCTACTACATAGCCCCCACAACCTTACTACTTACTACTTACTACTTACTACTTACTACTTACTACTTCACCTCGCCGCGGCTCTTGAGATCCGCCAGTGCCGTCTGCAGGTAGGGGTAGGCTTCGTCGAGCGTGAGGTTGCTTTCATGAAGAGCGCGAGCTAGGTCGCGGCCAACATAGCGGAAGTGCCACGGTTCATACTGGTACTGGGTAATGTCGATTTTATCCGCCGGGTAGCGCAAAATAAAACCGTATTCGTAGGAGTGGGCTGCGAACCACTTACCTGCCTCGGTTTCCCCAAAACAAACTTCTAGGTAGCATGCTCGTGAGGTTAGGCTCACGTCGAACGCCAAACCGGTTTGATGTTCGCTTTGACCCGGGCGAGCGCTAAATTTATTGGCAGCTTCTTCACCGTATAACCGAGAATAGTTTGTGAAATATACCTGCTGCTGCTCGTACGAACGGTAGCCGCTGGCTAGCATAACGTCGTGCCCCGCTGCCTGTGCTGCTTTGAACAACGCTACGGCGTCTGGTTCAATATCGGCGCGCAGCGACTGCTCTGCTGTAGATTTGTCGGTGCGAGTTTTAACTGCCGGAACGATAAGGTTAGAGGGTACGTACTGTGCGTCTGTAAGCGGGTGCACTTTGCTTACTACCACCCAAAGACTGGCTGGTTGCACATAATTTTCTGTGAGTACAGGAATTGGTTTTGCTCCGGGTAGTACAACTTGCACCGATTGTTTGAGTGCTGGCTTTGTGCTCAGGGCGCTATTTGTTGGCCTAGGCTCGGCCGTTTTGGCCGTGCGCGTTTGTAGAACTGCAAAACCCCCTATTCCTACCACGAGCGCCACGACTAAAAGTTTCTTATACACTATGCGTGTAGTATATACCCAAACACCATGACTTTTCATTTTTCACCCATTCTTTCCAGCCAAAACCATGCCTACCCTCCTCACCGTATCCAGATATGCTTCGTCAGGTATGCATGGTTTTGCCTCAGGAAATATCTGCTGAAAAATCGGAAACTCATGTTGTTTGGGTATAGCACTATATTTGCTTGCCCCAGAGATAATTACGACGTATAGTAGCTAGTAATACGGTATGAAAAACCAGACAAACCCGGCCGAATATATCGAGCCGCTGCATGTCAATGGCATGCGCGGAAGAATGCTTCATTTGCCTGCAAAAAATAAAAACAAACGAGAGATTTTAGTTATTTACGGGCACCACTCTTCGTTAGAACGGTGGTGGGGCCTGGTACAAAACTTTAATGATTTTGGGGCGGTGACCATGCCAGACCTCCCTGGTTTTGGCGGGATGGACAGTTTTCACAAGATTGGAAAGCAAGCGACACTTGATAATTACGCTGATTACATGGCGGCATTTATAAAGCTGCGGTACCGGCGCAAAAAAGTCAGTATTGTTGGTATATCGCTCGGATTTTTGGTAGCGACACGTATGCTACAGCGTTATCCCGAGCTCGTTGACAAGGTCGAGATTCTTGTAAGTGCTATGGGTTTTATGCATAAAGATAATTTTAAATTTTCTCCTGCGCGTTATAACTTCTACCGCTATACAGCAGATATGATGTCCATACCGCCGTTCCCGTTCGTTTTTCGTCATACGGCTCTCACTGAATCCGTGCTCAGAGCCATCTACGCGCGGACAAATAATGCGAAGCATAAATTCAAGCTTGCCGAAGGTAATAAAGATGCCTTCGATGCAATGATGAGCATGGAGGTTAGTCTGTGGCAAAATAACGATGTGCGTACCTACTTGCAGACCACAGTAGAGCTTTTGACGGTCAACCACTGCGATGAACAGATACACCTCCCTGTTTGGCATGTCTTTACGCCCCACGATAATTACTTCGATAACGAAGTCATCGAACAACAAATGCGTGTTGTATTTACCGATTTTTATCCCGCTCCACTGAATTCAAAAACACATGCCCCAAGTGTCGTCGCAACAAAAAAAGAGGCTGCGGCGTTTATTCCAAAAGAGTTGCGAGCTGCGCTTAAAAAGGCTGCAAAGAAAACAGAGACCTAAATGGTATACTTATTACAGCTATGAAGGTTGGTTTAATTTGTCCTTACAATATCACCAGGGGCGGTGGTGTTCAGGAGGTCGTCAAGGCACTGCAACTTGAGTTCACGAAGCTTGGCCATGAGGCAGTTATTATTACTCCGCAGCCCAAAGAACCCTACGCTAGTCGCGACCACCGAGTAATATTCTTGGGTACTGCAACTGATTTTAAATCACCACTAGCCACAACAACTCAAGTAAGTGCGAGTGTACTCACCGATGAAATCGACAACATGCTCGAATATGAAAAGTTCGATGTGCTGCATTTTCATGAACCGTGGGTTCCGGTGCTCAGCCGGCAAATTCTCAGTCGAAGCACTTGCGTAAATGTCGCTACGGTTCACGCCAAATTACCCGAAACCATTGCCAGTCGTGCACTCATGCGGGTAGTTACCCCCTATACAAAGCCGCTTATCCGCTACATCGATGCATTTACTGCCGTTTCGGAGGCAGCAGCAGAATATTTGCGTACTCTTACCGATGACCCAATAGAAATAATTCCAAACGGCATTCACACTGGTCATTTTAGAAGCCCTGCCCATCTTGCGGACCTCCCAAAAACAAAAACTATTCTGTACATAGGACGCATAGAAAAACGAAAAGGTGTTAAATACTTACTTCGCGCCTTCCAAATTTTGCAGGAAAGACAGCCGGACGCTCGACTAATTATTGCCGGTGATGGTGTTGACAGAGAAAAAATGCAAGAACTTGCTAAAGAGTTGCTGCTTCGAAATGTTGAGTTCCTTGGCTTTATTGATGACCACACCAAGCTACAGCTACTCCACAGCGCTGACCTATTTTGCTCGCCGGCTATATATGGTGAAAGCTTTGGGATAGTACTCCTTGAGGCAATGGCAAGTGGTCTGGTGACGGTTGCGGGTAATAATCCCGGTTACGAGAGTGTTATGACAGGCCTTGGCCAGTTGTCGCTTGTTGACCCGCGCGACAGCAAAGAGTTTGCACACCGAATGGAACTGTTACTGACCGATGAAGGCATTCGCTTACTTTGGAAAAAATGGGCAAAAAAGCACGTAAAACAATTTGAATATACAAAAGTTGCTGCATTGTACCTCGGTGCGTATGAGCGTGCGTTAGCGCTTGGTAAGGTAAAAGAGAAACGGAGTATCGATGAAAATTGGTTTCGTACTTGACGAGTCGTTTGACGGCACAGACGGTGTTCAGCAATATATGATAACCCTTGGCAACTGGCTGAAAAGCAAAAAACACGAGGTATACTATCTCGTTGGAAAAACAGAACGTCGTGACATAGAAAACATATATAGCCTTAGCAGGAATGTCCGAGTACGATTCAACGGCAACAGGCCATCAACACCATTGCCTGTCAGCGGTCGTAAGCTCACAAAAGTATTAAAGGATCTGAATCTGGATGTGCTACACGTGCAAGCTCCGTATAGTCCGCTGCTTGCAGGGGGGCTTATAAAACGCGCTCCTTTAAATACTGCTGTTGTTGGTACGTTCCACATAATGGCGTTCAGCCGTGTAGCGCGCTTTGGCAGTAATGTGCTGGGGAAGATGAATACAAACACTGCAAAACGTTTCGACGCAATGATGGCTGTTTCTGAGCCGACGGGTGAGTTTGCGGCCGAAAGTTTTGGCTTTTCCAGTATTGTTGTGCCCTGCCCATTTTTGTACGAGACATTTGCAGATGCAAGACGGGTGAAGCACGCTAAACATGCTCGGCAAAGAATAATTTTTCTCGGCAGGCTCGTTCCTCGTAAAGGCCCCATGAGACTTCTGGCGGCCATTGAATATCTCGTCAGAAACCAACTAACAAAAGAACCGTTTGAAGTTGTCATTGCCGGGAAGGGTATGCAGTCGAACGAAATGAAAAAATTCATTCAAAAACACTCGCTTGGTGACGTGGTGACCATGGTTGGGTACTTAGACGAGTCGATGAAGCCAGCGTTCCTGGCGGATTCTGATATTGCTGCATTCCCTAGTGGTAATGGGGAGACTTTTGGCATAGCACTTATGGAGGCAATGGCCTCCAGTCGCGGTGTCGTGCTTGGTGGAAACAATTCTGGTTATGCCGCTGTTGTGGCCGACAAAAGGCAACTCGTCGAACATGATAACCCGAAATTATTTGCTGAAAGCATTGCGTACTGGCTTGAGCACGCAAGCGAACGAAAGGAGATGGCGAGCAAGCAGCAGAAACACGCAGCAACGTTCGATATCGAAAGTGTCGGGCCGATAATTCTGCGTGTTTACGAAGAAGCTTTGCAAAAACGCAGGCAGTCGTGACATAATACGTTTATGGCAAGATTATTTCCCAAAGAAAACTCAGACTTTCAAGTTACTATATCCACACATACCATACTGCGGGTGATTGGCCTTACTTTTCTAGCCATTGTTTTGTTCTTGGCCGTAAAACAGAGTCTTGGTACGCTTACTCTCATAGGTGTGGCTTTTTTTCTCAGCCTTGCCCTTAACGGTCCAGTGCAATGGTTGGCAAAACGCCTACCCGCAAAAAAGAAGAACCGTCGTAGCTTGGCCACTGGGTTATCAATAGGTTTAATTTTATTTGCCCTCTTTGGCTTCCTCGCCGCCGTCATACCGCCCATAGCCAAGCAAACGGCTGGCTTTCTAAGCGATTTGCCGCAACTTATTGACCAAACTCGAAATGGCGAGGGTGCACTTGGTGGATTTGTTGAGAAGTATAACCTTGATTCCCAAGTCGAGAAGCTATCTTCGCAGCTTTCCACACGCCTCGACGACGTCGGAAGCTCAGCAGTTACGGCAGTGTCTAAAATTGGCAACAGCATTTTTGCCACTCTTACGGTACTTGTTTTGGTGGTAATGATGTTAATAGAAGGTCCAAAGTGGGGTAAGCTGCTTGAGGGCATGCTACCCATAAGTCGTCGCGAACGCACACGTCGTCTTGCAGCCGATATGAATAAAGTAGTGCAGGGCTACGTGAACGGTCAAGTAATCCTCGCAGCTGTTGCTGCGGTTCTGATTGTGCCCATGCTCTTTCTGGCTCACGTTTCATACCCGCTTGCTTTGATGGTTGTGGTGTTTGTCTGTGGTCTTATACCTATGGTTGGGCACACTATAGGCGCGATCATATGTACTCTGGTGGCTCTGTTTACCTCGCCCGCTTCAGCTATATTGGTACTTTCGTATTATATTTTGTACCAACAAATCGAGAACTATGTTGTACAACCGCGCATTCAGGCAAACTCAACGAATATGTCACCATTGTTAGTTTTTGTCGCACTTCTACTTGGAGCAAACTTTGGTGGTTTGCTTGGGGCGCTTGTTGCCATACCTGTAGCGGGCTGTATGCGTATATTGCTGCTTGATTACCTTGAACGGCGTGACATTTTAGCTCCCGCAACTGTGCACGATGCAAAAACTCCTGGCGGCAATATTTAACTACAGCCGGTACCAGACAGCCCCCCGTGGTGTATCACGGAGGCCAATTTCCTGCCCTGCTAGTATGTCTCGTATTTCATCTGACTTCGCCCAGTTTTTATCAACGCGGGCTTGTTCTCGGTCTGCGATACGTTGCTTTTGGTCCTCACTAATATCTGGCACGGCGATGGTAATTCCCAGATAGTCCTGCACCAATTCTGCGATGTTGTCTAGGCATGCACCGCATACAGCGCCAGCTAACGCTTTATCAGCGACATCGTCAATAATTCTTAGTGCCTCTGAGGTGTTTAAGTCATTCGACAGTGCAGCGAGAAAGGAGCTATCAAATTCGGCAGCATTGATATCAGTATCTGCTTTTGGTAGCACCAAATTTTGCCAGCGAGTGGCCATAGCTTCTCGCCAGTGATTCAAACGGTTATGAGCGGCCTCAAGGTTATCCCAGGTGAAGTTTCCCTCTGTTCTATAGTGCTTCCCAAGTGCAAATACTCGAAATGCGTCTAGGTCGTACCCTTTGTCTAGAATATCTTGCAGTGTGTAAATGTTGCCTAGACTTTTGCTCATTTTCTGGCCGTCGGCTTTCAGGTGGTTATTATGCACCCAAAAGGCGCTAAAGGGCTTATCGGTGACAGCCTCGGTTTGGGCAATTTCATTTGTGTGGTGCACGGGTATGTGGTCTATACCGCCGGTGTGAATGTCAATCTGGTCTCCAAGGGTTTCTCGTGCAATAACAGAACACTCTAGGTGCCACCCCGGAAAGCCGATGCCCCAGGGGCTATCCCACTCCATGTCACGTTTCTTACCGCCTTTCGAGTAGTCTGGTGAAAACTTCCAGACAGCAAAGTCGGTTATATTGCGTTTACCCTCTACACTAACCCGCGCGCCTCCTTCAAGGCCGGCAATATCCAATTTGGCTAGTTTGCCGTAGTCACTGAGTTTGCTTGTGTCGAAGTACATGCCGTCACCAGGTATTTCGTACAGATACCCTTTTTCGTCGAGAACCTTCGCAAAGTCAATTTGCCCAGGCAGTAATGCCTTCGCTGCGAGCACCCTTTTCCATCTTGTCTTCACCGTTGTCGTCGTCGCTGGTCAAGTGACCGACGTCGGTGATGTTTTGCGTGCGCTCTACAGTATAGCCTTCAGCCCGAAGGGTTCGCACCAGTACATCCCAGTAGATATAACCGAGCCAGTTCCCGATGTGCGGTTGGCTATATACAGTAAGTCCGCAAGTGTAGAGCTTTACGGTGCTGTCTTGTAGTGGCTTGAGCTCATCGACTTGTCGAGACAATGTGTTATATAGTTTCATGACTGCGCCTCACGACGCGTCAGTTTGTGGGTTGAGTGGACCATAAGAAACCCTAGACCAATTCCTGCTAAGCTTTCTGCTACGAATAGCACATGCAGCGACCCAAATGTGGTAAGCCCGGCTAAGACAAGGCCAACAAGATATATGCCAAATAGTACATGGTTTGTTTTACCGCGCGCTGGACCCAGCCAGAACCAGAGCGCTGCTGGAATCTCTGCAAAAAACAGAGCTTGCGAGGCGACAATATGAACGATTCTTAATGTGTTATTGAGTCTGTACGGATACGTTGTGACCGTCGCTAGAATCATGAGGAGACCAATGCTCATAAGGATAAGGTAGAGCGTTTTTCTTGCTGTGGTTTTTTCTGGCAGTGTTCGAGCCGCTGCGATTGCTCCCGCCGCAAGGCCTAAAAACGCTACGCTAAATGGTATAACGGTTTTGGCATAGGTGCCGTAGTTGCTCATACCGCCTTGGTCGGCGCTAAAAAGAAACTGCGGCATAAGTATGGCGCAGACCGTAATACCGCCCAAAAATAGTAACTGACCGTATAGGGTGTAGCGTGCTGCTCGTGTCATTATGTTTCTCTCATGGTTACATCAGGTAATTGTGCCGAAGGGTTTAAGCTATGTCAATGTTGGTTAGTAAGTTGGACGCAGTGCTTAGGCAGGCGGCTTTAACTTCTTCGTACGACCGCCCATCAGTAATTTTGAACCCGGCGGCATAGTCATGCCCTCCGCCGCCCATTTCCTCGGCAAGCTTTGCTGCTACCGGGTAACCATTGTTGGCGCGTAGTGCTGCAGTGACACGTCCGTCGTCGTAGCTCTTAATGACTATAGCGAGTGCAACACCGCGGACTTGCAGCATGTCGAATTGTATGAGTGGTGCCGGGTTATACAAGGGGCTGTATTCGTTAATTTCTGGCTGCGGGATGTGCACAAGCGCAACTTTCCCTTCAGCGTAAAACTCCGTCCGAGCAATAAGCATGCCCTTATAGGTATAAATTTTTTCAGGCATTTTCCCGTATTCGCGACGGAGCTCCTCGAGTCGAGGGCGGTTTGCACCCATCTCTGTTAAATCCGCCATTGTCCGGTAAGTTGTTGCGGTGGTAAGGTCGTTCATAAGTCCTTGGGTATCGCCCAAGATTGAGGTCATAATATGTTCTGCTGCTTTGTTCGAAACAGACCAACCAAGTGAAGTGCTCAGATGAAATATGAGTTCCCCGGTGGAAGCGACATGCTCATCAATAAGCTGAATGCTTGTAAAGTCTATCTTTTTCTCGACGGTAGCGTGGTGGTCAAGAACAATGCATGGCTTTGATTTTACCCAAGCAAGTTGGCCACTTTTATCGAGCTTATCGAGCAGCGTGTAGGTGCTGGCGTCGACAATGATGCTAAGGTCAAATTGGCTGGGGAGCGTATCTACCACCCTGTCCCAACCCGCTAGGTAACGCAGATACTCAGGCACATTGACCCCGCAGTACAGGACAACGTCTTTTCTGAGGTCGCCTAAGACGTGTTCAAGTGCAAGGGCGCTGCCAAGGCTATCGGCATCGGGGTTGTCAGCCTGGATGACAACAATCTTTTGTGCTGCTTCTACGGTTTCCCGAATTTTCTCCTGCATACATACTATTGTACTTCGGTAGGACAGATATACAAAGTTGTTATGCTATGCTGTAGGTATGACCTGGAAAAAAGACTTTAAACAGCTGCGTGAAATGATGACCGAGGCCGAAGAAATTGTGGCTGTTGGCTCTCGTTGGCGACATTATAAAGGGGGCGAGTACCGCGTGATAGCCATAGCTTTTGACGAAGAAACCCTTAACTTTGAAGTTATCTACTCACCATTTGATGCACCAGATATTCACTTTGCCCGCTGGATGAGCGTCTGGCTCGAAACTGTTGCCTGGCAAGGCGCAACCCTTCCCCGATTTGAACATATTTCGGATTAAAGTAGTTGACGACCTTCGAGCGCGCGGCCGAGGGTAATTTGGTCGGCGTATTCCAAGTCAACACCAATGGGTAGACCGCGGGCGAGGCGAGAAATCTTCACCGTTTGACCCTCTAGCTGCTGTTGGATGTATAGGGCCGTAGACTCACCTTCTACACTGGCGTTAGTAGCCAAGATAATTTCACTGACGTTATCTTCGCTGACACGCTGAATAAGTTCCGCTATGTGCAACTGCTCTGGCGAAACGCCATCGATTGGCGAAACAAGACCGCCAAGCACATGGTAGGTGCCGCGAAATGCTGCGGTTTTCTCTAGGGCAACGATATCCAGTGGTTCGGCGACGACGGCTATGAGAGTTTTGTCACGCTTTGGGTCGCTGTACAGCGGCGAAACGTCATCGTTGGCGTCTATGAGGGCAAATGTTTTCGGACAGTATTTTACGCCTTCGTGCAGTGCGCTTAGGGCTGAGGCAATCTGGTGAGCCTTTGCCGGGTCACGCCGCACCAAATAGTAGGCGTAGCGTTCTGCGGTACGCGAGCCGACCCCCGGCAAGTTGCCAAATGCTTCTATGAGCTCCTCGAGTGCTTTCGGTAATAGGTTCATTCTACGTGTACTTACAGACCAAGATTCCCAAGCATGCCCATGAATGGCTGCATTTTCTCTGCAGCAACTTTTTGACTTTCAGAGATGGCATCTTTGACTGCGTCTTCAATCCATCGCTCAAGCTGCTCTATGTCATCGAGGTCAATCTGGTCGGGGTCAATTTTAACTTTTTTAATTTTTTGTTCGCCGGTGATTTCAACGCGTACTGCGCCGTCACCCTGCTCTACGGTAATTACCATTTTTTGCAGTTCTTTTTGGATTTTCTTTACTTGTAATAACATTTTTGCTTGGTCAAATCGACTCATAACTTCCTCCGTTTGTCTTCCTATTGTACCAGATTATGAGGGTTGTTTTACGGAATAGACCACTTTTGTTTCGGGCGCGTTCGGCCAAGCCGTATAGTATGCCCGCAAGTGATACAGTATGGAGAAACTCACCAGTGTCATTAAAAGCAAAACGCCACTGTATTTAGCGATTGGATTCCTTGGAAAAACAGTAAGCCATTGGTCAAGCATGTAAAATAAGCCGCCTGCTATGGTGAGATATATGAGCGGCGTGAGCATGGCAATGGTGGCGCTTCCGCCAATAACAATGAGAACAGTCGACACAATGAGTGTCCCAAGGAGAAAATAATTTCCTCTTAAAATAGGACGCTTAACGAGTAGTATTAAGCCAGCTATAAACAAAACTGATTCACCAACATTCAAAAGTGGCGCACCGTGCATCCAGTATTCGGTGGGCCAGTAGCCCTTGTAAACAACTGATGAGCCCAGGTGAATAAAGTTATCTACGAGTAATGCTGGGCTAGGGAATGTGCTGGGCAGCCCAAAAATTGTTCGGGCAACTGTGATGTCACGGAACATCGCTAGTAGAAGAGGCACAAGAAGACCAATACCGAGCGTAAAAATGAGTGCAGTATGGAGCGCGCCTAGCTTACCGAATAGATAGGCTATGCGTTTGCGCATAAGGTATAACCCAATAAGCGCAAACCAAACCATGCCCGGTACATACAAACAGGCCGTAATGACTGCGGTTATTGCGTATGCCATGAGGAATTCATGTTTTGTTCGCCGAAACAAAAAAACGCACGAAATTAAGACGAGGGTTGCCATTTGTAGTATGAGGGCGCTTCCATATCTGCCAATATGCAAAAACCCCGATGAACAAACAAAGAGCAGGCTACTGAGAAGTGCAACACGCTTCGAGTACCAGTGGGTAGCTACCCAGTAAAATAACACCGCCACTGCTACAGCAAATGTCGCAGAAGCTACACGAGTCACGGCAATGCTGTTGTGTCCAAGCTTTTGTCCGGTCCAAGCGAGTACTTTATATGGTGCATTAATGGGGTTGTCGAAAACCAGTCGGAGGCTACTTGCTTCCTGTTTGGTTTGAATCTCTGTTGCGGCATAGTCTACCGTAAGGCTCGAAATACCGCGAAATAACAGAACGTACGCGACAAAAGCCAGTCCAATACTAGCTACAATCAGTCGCCAATGCGTACTCAGGAAGTTCAGTGTTCTTTCCATAAGAATTATATGTGTAAGTATACAGTGAGCGATGGTGAAAGCCAATGCTGCGGAACCTTAATCACGAAACTAAAAAAACACCGTAAAATGTCATCCCCCGATCGGGTCGAGGGCGGGCTTTGAGCGAAGTAAAGCGAAGTCGAAAGATCTTGTTCTCGCCTGTTAGTGGTAATTTCAGCGAGGAGATTCCTCGACTTCGCTCGGAATGACAGGGATGGAGTTTCGTGATTCAGGTTACCGAGTTTTGCGCAGAGAACTGGCTTACTCTGCACCAAATGGTATAGAGGCATGACCAGTGTCTAGTGAGCGGATACGTTGCTTTTCTCGGTCAAAGTAGAGTTCCACACCGCCCGTCGGGCCATTACGATGTTTTTTTATGAGTACGTCCATAATGTTTTTCCGTTCGCTGTCAGGTTCGTAGTATTCTTCTCGGTACAAGAAGGCCACAACATCGGCATCTTGCTCAATGGACCCTGACTCGCGCAAATCTGCCAGCTGCGGAATCTTGGGGCTCCGACTTTCGACGGAGCGGCTCAACTGGCTAAGAGCAATCAGGGGGACATTGAGTTCCCGAGCAATCCCCTTTAAGCCGCGAGAAATCTCTGATATTTCTTGGACACGGTTGCCATCGCCGCCGAACTTGCTTCCGCCGCTCATAAGCTGCAGATAGTCGACGACGATAAGGCCAATTTGTTGCGTGTGTGCCTCGCGCCGTGCTTTTGTGCGGAGGTCGCTGACAGTTATGCCCGGTGTGTCATCTATGTATATTTTTGCTTCCGATAGCGTGCCCATGGCTTCGCCAAGCCGTTCGAAATCATCATCAGTGAGCTTACCAGTACGAAGCGCCCAAGCATCGACGCCAGACTCCATAGCAAGCAAGCGGTCAACAAGTTGTTCTTTGCTCATTTCGAGACTAAAAACGAGTACGGCTTCCTTGGCCTGGGTCGCGACCTTGTGTGCGAGATTTAGCACAAAAGCGGTTTTTCCCATGGACGGGCGCGCTGCTATGATAAACAGGTCGGAACGCTGTAAGCCTGCAAGGATGTTGTCGAGGTCTCGATAGCCAGTAGGTACTCCACGGAGTTTGTTTTTGTCTTTGTGGAGGTCGTCAAGTCGCTCAAAACTTTCGGCCAAAACCGATTCGAGGCTGACTACACTTTGCTTCACATGCTGTTGGCTAACGGCAAACAAACGGCTTTCGGCTTCCTCTATGAGTTCTTTGAGGTCTTTTGATTCGTCTTGGCCAAGGTCTGCCATATCGGCACTTGCCGAAATGAGCCGTCTGCGCAGCGCCTTTTGCGCAACAATGTCAGCGTATTGTTCAACATGGGCGGCCGTTGGGACAAAGTTTGTCAGCTCGGTCAGGTAGGACGGTCCGCCGACCATGTCAAGAAATCCGTTGCCTTTCAGCTGGTCGGATAGTGTCAGAACATCTATAGCCGAACGTTTTTCGTACAAAGCACGTAGCGCTTCGTAAATACGAGCGTGTTTCTGGTCGTAAAAATCATCGACTGAAATTTTGTCGGCAATTTTTACTATGGCGTCGGTATCTATGAGAATAGCGCCCAGTAGGCTCGCTTCGGCCTCAATGTTCTGCGGCGGTGTTGGTACAGTAGCCATTTCCCTCGTTGTCCTTATCCCTTAGCTTTACTCAAGATTCTAGCAGTTCGGCGCCGCCAAAGATATTGCTTATGGTCGAAATGGTGTCGACAGGTGTTGTCTTTGGCGCCGTAGATTCACCTTTTTGGCACCGAATAGTGGTTGGTTTGTGCCGGACGGCTTCAGTTAAGGTGGTAATGACAGCAATATTCCGTGGTTCACTTAAGCGTTTTTGGTGAAATGCAAAGGCCAGCTCAAGCGTGAGCGTGTTTTCAGAGAGTGTTGGGTGAGCCATGCGGGCAATGCCGTAAAGCGTATTGTGCGTTTGCTTGAGCTGTTGCAATACTTCTCGCCACAGCGCCTCAACATCATCGTCATTGGCCGAGGCGGCGGGTTTGCTAGGTCCATTGGCATCCGGAACTGGCTCAGATAATGCTTTAGTAGCTGTAGGCTGTGAAGGTTGTTTTGGAGGTGTTTCGAGCTTGGATGATTTTGCAGCTGGTGTAGAAGGGTTTTTGGGGGCCAATGCAGCCGATTTCGTCTGGGATGCCTTACTGACCTCTGGTGGGGTTAACTTCATTTGCGGTGATTTGTCCGCGGTGCTCAGACATACGCGCATGATGATGAGCTCTAGCGTGGCGGCGGGATTATGAGCGGGGGGAACGTCTAGGAGCTCACGTAGGAACAGAAGGGCAACTTCAGGGTTAAATTTCAGCTGTACGTTGTCCTCGAGCAGACTCGAACGTAGCAGTTGGCTTAGCTGACGCGCAATCATGGCCGGTTCGTGACCTTGAATGAGCAATGCCTGAAGTGCAGACAGTCCCTTTTGGACATCATGTTGAGTAGCGGCAGCGAGAATTTCAGAAATCTGCTCAGCAGGCGCCCGCCCTAGGAGCTGCTCGACCTCATTTTTGGTAATATGACTACTCATGCTACTGGCCTGGTCGAGCAAGCTCACGCTGTCGCGAAAGCTCCCTTCGCTGTGTTCGGCGATAGTGACAAGTGCATCATCATCAATGGCTATTTTCTCGGCCTTCGCAATAGATTGTAAGTTTTCTATGAGTTTCTCGGGCGACGCCGGACGGAAACTATAGCGCTGGGTTCGGCTGATGATGGTTTCGGGCAGCTTATGTGCTTCGGTAGTGGCGAGTATAAAGACCACGTGGGCCGGGGGTTCCTCTAGTGTCTTTAGTAGCGCGTTAAAGGCAGCCTTGCTGAGCATATGGACCTCGTCGATGATGAAAACCTTGTACTTCGCGCTCGCTGGAGCGCTCATGATTTTGTCGCGCAGGTCGCGCACGTCTTCGACGCCGTTGTTACTGGCGGCATCTATCTCGATGATGTCGAAATGCGGCTCTTCACTATAGGTAAGCTCATTGATTTCATGGGCAAGGATACGAGCTATAGATGTTTTGCCGACCCCACGTGGGCCGGTTAAAAGGTAGGCGTGGGCAATTTTGCCCGATTTAAGTGCGTTCTGAAGAGTGGTCGTGATATGGTCTTGCCCGACAATTTCACTCAGTGACCGTGACCGGTATTTCCTATATAACGCCTTCCCCATTGTTCAATGTATTATAGTCGCTCAGACTCCATATTTCGAATGTAGTTATTACAATCCCGCTACCTTGAAACAAATTTGGACTTGTCCTGCGTCCTAGAGCTCTTTCCAGAGATACCAATCGTACTATTCAATCAAAATAATCCCACTTGTGTTTATTTCTTGTGAAAAACATTTTATTCTGATGTCGAACTACTACCTGTAGTTGTCAGATAAATTTAATCCCAACTACCTATAGTAATTGAGAAATATAATTACCCGGCCATTAAGAGATAGAACCATCAGCATTTTCTATGATTTCTGTAAAAAAGAAGCATATTTATATTGCCCCAGAGTGATTATGGGGTTATGGTCAGCGACGACAATATCTTGCCCAAAGTATCATCGAAGTAATAGTGGTCAGCCCAAAGGTTACACATTCCACGATAAAAGGCCAAGTGGTTTCTACTATTTTTCCGCTTACATTGTCGTGATGGGGGTTATTGAAAAAACTGTGGTTCACAATAACAATGCTACAAAGCAGTCCGAATGAGATAATACTAAACACCGTCGCCCAAATACGCGCATTCCTTAAGCCTTTTCCATAGAGATAATGACCTCGTGAATACCTAGAAATAATGCGTACAAGAAGCGTATATACGCCTACAACAGCTAAAATAATGGCAAGATACATCGCCAAGAACGCCAACAGCATGCTATCCATGGCTGAATTATATCAGAATATAATTGTTATCTTATGTAGCCTTGGGCGGGTCTTATTCACATTGTAAACTGAATTAACTGGACTTACACAAAACACAGCTCAACGGTTAGTGCTTCTTGAGGGCAACACAGAACTGCGATTACCGCGTTAACAGTTTTCGTCGCAAAGCTTATGATATATGGTTGCACGCTCTACAGTTACCCGAAGTGTTATTGAGCTGTTATGCCTACGCCGAAAATAGCGAGGACTATAGCTATCCAGAGGAGTTTGTCGTCATCTCGCTCCTTTAGTATGAAATGTGCAGCGATGGCCGTTAGCGGTAACACGGTAGCAGTGAGCGCTGCTATAAGCGAAACATTGTTTGCCCCGCGTAAAGCTTCGAAATAGCTTACACCAATACCTGCGACGACCATGCCAAGAAGCACCGATTCTTTCACAAGCTGCCGCGAAAGTTGTACTCCGGGCTGTTTATGCCAATCCCACATCGCAAGTAGCACAAGCCACAGCGACTGCATGCCAAATCCGTAGATAAAGAACGCTCCTATGTCCATGTACTGAATGGCGGCCTTTTCCACAACAACACCTATCCCGAGAAATAGCGCAGAGGCAAGCGTGAAAAATACACCTTTCAGGAGGTGCTCATTTGTGCTTTTGCCGTGGCGGTGGGCTTTAGCCGGCGCCCAAACCGCAATGATACCGCTAGCCAGGATACAGGCAGCCCCAATAAGCTGGTTAATGGTAAGACCTTCCCCAAGAAACAACCACCCAAGTAATATGGTTATGATAATACGCGTCTGAAAAATGGTTTGATTTAGTGCGGCTGGCAGATACCGTATGGCGATAAACGAAAGCCAAATAAAGAGAGCTACCACTAGGCTGGCTGAAAACAGCAGCCATGCGGTCCAATATGACCAATCTATATTGTGCGGAAACAAAAACCCTGCAGCGATGCTTAGAGGCATAACACCGAGAGTATAAGAGATAGCAAGAGTGACGCTAGCCGGAACAGTGTGTGACTGTGCAAAACGCCGACGAAGGAGTGTGGAGGTCACAAACAACACTAAATTAATTACGAGCGCAAGTACCCACATGAGTCTTTAGAGTGCTGCCTCTAGGGCGGCCCATTCGGCCGAAGCATCTTCTTCAGGAACGTTTACAGAAACTTGGTCACCGGGCTTGGCTTTGAAATACGTGACGCTGGCAAGCAGTACGCGGTAGTCTTTGGTGCCGACGCTCACAAAGTAGTGGCCACCTTCGAGCTTGAGCTGGCCAACGACTTGCTTACGAGGAATTGGCCCGATTTGCTTGTACAGAAAGGCACCATCATCTGCGATGGTAAGTTTGAGTATGTCGCCCTGAACCAGCTTCGACTTACTGGCATAGTTTGCAGGCACGGGATAGGTTTTTCCATCGCTGCCGACCATATTTTGGCCGTCAAAAACACCTTCAATAACCTTACCCAGGACTTCATCACTTACTTTGGCCTGTACTTTTACGTCGTCACCGACGAGGCTAATCAGCAGCTCGTTTGCGGCAGCAAGATTTGTTTCCGCTTCTTGTATAAGTGTTCGGAGACGCTTAATTTGTTTATCGGGTAAGTCGGCCATAATTATTTCTTTCTATTTCCCTTTTTTCACCTCTAACTCAACACGGTTTCATAATACCTTACCTTAAACGTATCACACCGGGCAAAGCAAGTCAAAAGCGCACGGCAAATATCTATGGGTGCCTGTGGATAAATTTATCGTAATTAATATATATTCCCGGATTTATTCCGGGAATATATACCTTTTAGGAAAGAGTTGTCCAGGTTGAGAGCGTTTGCTCGAAATCTGAAGCGATGAGAGAACGTTTCGCAGTTCTCTCATTACAACTAGACAAGCTCGACAGTAGCGCCAGCCTCTTCGAGGGCTTTTTTGGCAGCTTCAGCGTCTTCTTTCTTAGCTTTCTCAAGTACAACCTTTGGTGCGCCGTCTACGAGAGCTTTTGCTTCGCCGAGGCCGAGACCAGTTAGTTCCTTAACAGCCTTGATGACCGCGACTTTCTGGGCGCCAGCGTCTTTTAGGTTCACGTCGTATTCAGACTTTTCGTCGGCAGCAGCGGCGTCACCACCAGCAGCAGGACCTGCAGCAACTGCAACAGCGGCAGCAGCGGGCTCAATGCCGTATTCATCCTTCAGGATGGTTTTCAGTTCGTTTACTTCTAGTACAGTGAGCTTAGTAAGCTCTTCGGCGAGTTTTTTTACATCAGCCATAATTAATCTCCTTGATTATCGTGTGACCTGTGACATGTCTCGTAGCATTAGCGTGTAACGTGTAGCCATTGGAACTTCATCGTTACACGACAATGGTTAATCTATCGTGACAAGTGACAGGATAATTGTTAATGAAGCGACTAAGCAGCTGCTTTGTCGCGTACGCCGTCCAGTAGTGCATGCAGGTTGCCAGAAAGCGCATTGGTAACGTCGTTGACCGGTGAAAGCAGTGTTTCGACCACTTGGCCAATGAGTGTTTCTTTGCTTGGCAAGTCTGCCAGGGTTTTCACCTGAGCGGCGTCCATGTAGGTGCCGTCTGCACTAAAAGCGCCTACAAACTCTATGGTAGGGTTTGCTTTGGCAAATTCTTTCAGTGCTTGGGCGGGAGCTACTTCGTCTTCACTGTTGAAAGCGTACAGCAGCATACCTTGTAGGTCGCTGGTGCTAACATCTTTCAGTGAATCGTTTTGCTGCAATGCCTTAATGACGAGGCGATTTTTTACCACTTTTACGCGGGTACCATTGCCACGGGCGTCGCGGCGGAGCTGCTGGAGCGCCTTCACGGTTGTGCCCTGGTATTTGGCAACCACGGTCATTTTGGCAGATTTCAGTAGGTCAGCAACTTCTGCGACCACATCATCTTTTTGGGTTTTACTTAGTGCCATTCGTGACTCCTTCGGAGTGAATGAAGAATAATGAATGATGAATCATGAGGATACACAATCGACCCTTGCGGACTCATGACCCCTGTTACATAAAGAAAACGCTCTTGTATACCAAAAGCGTTTATGAACGAAATAAAATGATTTCGTCGCCTCGGTGACAAATTAAGCCCATTTGTTCCTGAGCAGTCACTGTCTTTGGTAACAGAGGTAATTATACCATATCAATTTCAAATTATGCAAGCACCATATAGGTACGTGTATCGGGTTCGCTAGCTCCTGTAGGGGTTGGGCGGCTTGCCGACTCTGTTTCGACTATGTTAAAGCCGAGTTTTTGATAGATATGGACGGCACCGGCATTACTTGCCCAGCACTCAAACCAGAGGCGTTCACGAGAATACTCGTTTTTTGTGTGCTCAAGCACTACCTTAAGAAATGGTGTCGCCAGCCCTAGCCCCTGGAACGCTTCACTGAGACGTAGGCCACCGGTGAGTTTCCCCTCAGGTATATGTGGTGATGTGCCCGGGCCGGTCCAAGCAACGCCGGCGAGCTGTTCGGTGGACTTTTCTTTGAGCAAAAATACGAGCCGCTCCTTATGAAGCCAGTGACGTACAGTTGGTTCATCTTTGAAGCGCTCGGTGCAGTCGCGCGGACAGTATTTTAGAATGGATGCTTGGCGAGAAAGCTCCTGCAAGGCAGTCACGTCTGCGACTGTTATGCCAAGTTGGACGTAAAAACCTTTTTCGGCCAGGGTTTGGAGAGCTGCCGCTATAGACCCTTCTACTTCGTTTGGGCCGAGAACAACACGGGTCGTTGCAAGTTGGGTTGGGAATGGTTTCACTGGACGAGCTCCGCTATGTGGGTTGCCATTTCTTGAGCAAGGTCGTTGGCATTTGGCGCTTCTACCATAACACGAGCGAGTGGTTCAGTGCCGCTGGGGCGGACGAGTATACGGCCAGTGTTGCCGAGCTCGGCTGATTTCACCCGGATGTAGTCTTGCACCTCTGGGATGTTTAACCTCATTTTGTCTTCTATGCGGAAATTTACCAGTGCTTGGGGCACTGTTTCCACCTCTTCGTTCCAAGCTGCGAGAGATTTGCCGGAGTTTTTGAGAACACACAGAACCTGCACCGCTGCCAGTAGCCCGTCGCCAGTAGTGCTGAGGTCGGTCATGATGATATGACCGGATTGTTCGCCCCCTAGTGTGTCGCCATGTTTGACCATATATTCTAGTACGTATCTATCGCCAACCGCCGTTCGTACCATGGCTATGCTATGGGCTGCCAGCGCTTGTTCGGTGCCAAGGTTTGACATGACCGTCGCAACTACCGTGGTTTTTTCAAGGCCAACAGCAAGCAAGTACAAAACATGGTCACCGTCAAATACTCGGCCTAGGTGGTCTATCAGAATTAGTCGGTCGGCATCACCGTCGAGTGCAATGCCGAGGTCGGCCTGGCCGGAAACCACCAGTTGTTGCGCAGCGCTGGGGTCAGTGGCACCAGAGGCGACATTGATATTCCGGCCGTTAGGTGAAACTGCGAGCGGGGTGACGCGTGCGCGAAGTCGTTCAAATACCCGCGCGGCTACGCCAAAGGCGGCACCGTGCGCCGCGTCGACCACCAGATGCATATTTGAAAACGACGCACCTCCTGCTGATGCCACGAGAAAATCTTCGTACTCCTGGGCAAGCTCGGGCCGTGCCTCATAACTCCCGCCACTGCGGTCGGGGACGCCATGCGCTATGTCGTTGCTGACCTTCTCTTCAGTATCGTCTGGGAGCTTCCCTCCGTCTGGCCCAAATACTTTAACACCATTAAACTCGTACGGATTATGACTAGCGGTAATCATCACGCCAGCGACAAAATCGTCGTGCTGCGCGGTGATATAGGCGAGACCTGGGGTCGGTAGCACGCCTATAAACACCACTCGTACGCCAACTCCCTGTAGACCCTTGGCAACTTGCCTCACGATTCGCTCAGACGATTCGCGTGTGTCACAGGCGATGACAATCTGCTGCCCGGCTTTGGCAAAATAGGTGCCGACGGCGCGGCCGATTGCTTGCGAGCCGGCATCGTCGAGCGGATACTCGCTTGCGAGGCCACGGACGCCATCGGTGCCAAATAGTTCTCTACTCATGGCTACTTCTTTGTTACTTTGACAAACTTCTCAACGAGCAGGCGAATGTCGTCTTCGGTGTGAGCGGCGCTAATCTGCACGCGAATGCGGGCCTTGCCTTTTGGTACGACCGGGAAGCTGAAGCCGACGACGTAAATGCCTTCTTCAAACAGGGCGCGTGCCGTATCGACCGCGTCTTTTTCTTCGGCAAACATGATAGGGGTTATGGGGTGTTCGCCTCCAGCCACATTGAAGCCAGCTTCACTCATGAGAGTACGGAACAGCGTCGTGTTATCCTTGAGTTTTTTGACAAGCTCAGGGTGCTTTTGAATGTAATCTAGGGTGTACAGCGAAGCGCCGCAAGTGCCAACTTCCATGGCATTACTAAAGAGGTAGGTGCGCGAGCGTTGGCGAAGGTAGTCAACAACCTCTTTGTGACTGGCGATGAACGCGCCGCCAGCGCCCCCTAACGCCTTGCCGTAGGTGCCGGTCAGGAAGTCTATGCGCCCTTCGGTACCGGTGAACTCTGGCGTACCCCGGCCGGTTGCGCCTAAAACTCCGGTGGCATGCGCGTCGTCCACCATAACAAGGGCGCCGTACTTGTCTGCTAGGTCGCATATGTCCTTCAGCGGGGCAATGTGACCGTCCATAGAAAACACGCCGTCTGTTGCGATAACGATGAGGCGTTTATCTTTGACGCTCTGGAGTTTGGCCTCGAGGTCGGCCATGTCCATGTGGGCGTAGATGAGGCGCTCGGACTTGGTGAGCCGTACGGCGTCGATGATGCTGGCGTGGTTTAGCTCGTCGCTAATGATAGCGTCTTCGGGGCCGAAAAAGGTTTGGAACAGCCCGACATTTGCCATAAAGCACGATGAGTAGAGGATAACATCATCCATGCGGACAAACTTGGCCGTGGCGGCTTCGAGTTCCTTGTGTATACCCTGAGTACCGCAAATGAAGCGGACGCTGGCCTGGCCAAACCCCCATTTTGCGAGGGCGGCGTCGGATGCTTCGCGCACTCCATCTGTTCCAGAAAAGCCAAGGTAGTTGTTTGCGCAGAAGTTAAGCAGTTTTTTGCCGTCGACCGTGATTTCGCGGCCTTGTGGGCTCATAATGACGCGCTCTTCTTTCCAGAGCGATTGGTCCTTTATGCTTTGTAGTTCGGTGCCGAGGATGGGTTTGAGCGACGTGTACATGAGTAAAATCCTTTCTGATTAGCCTTTATCCTGTGACGTGTCACATACCATTATCCATTATCTTGTAACGATTAGTTCTTTCATCGCTCATGGTAAAAGGTGAATGCAATGTGACAGGATAATGGTGACAGGGTAATACATTCATTATGCTTCCATATTAAAGATGAGTTTCGGGTGTTCGTTCATTTTTTGCTCGAAGACCGCGGGGTCGAATTCACTCAGATTTAGCACTGTGTCTTGTCCGCCCTTAAGAATGACATTCCACACCTTGTCCTGGATGCCATTGCTGGCCTGCGCGAGAACGCGCTGCGACAACTGCCAGGTGTTGAAGATTTCCCGTCCGATGATACAGTGTAGTGTCAACCCAGCAACAATCAGCCGCGGGAACTGCGGTATGACAAGGTCACCGTCTTTCACGCCGAACAGTACAACGTGGCCGCCGCGGCGAGTGCTATCTATGGCATTATTCACACTGCTGGCGGGTCCGGCCATTTCCATACTGACGTCAACACCTTTTCCGTAGGTGAGTTCGCGGATTCGCTCAACAACGCGGGCGTCATGTTCCCAAGCGTTTGCTTTTTCAGATTTCTCGATGAGGATGGTTTCGTCGGCGCCGCACTGTTTTGCAAGCTCGAGGTTTGCTGCGCTGACATCGACGGCGATGACTTTGGCGGCACCAAATTTTTGGGCTATTAGTATGCTAAAGAGTCCAATTGGTCCCGCGCCAAATATAGCAACACGTTGTCCGCGCACATCAACTTTTGTGAGGGCGTGAATGGCATTGCCAAATGGGTCCATAATGGCAGCAACTTCGGGGCGAATGCGGTTTTTGTCTATGGCCCAAAGGTTTTTGGCGGGTAGCTTTACGTATTCGGCAAAAATTCCGTCTATAGTTATACCCAAGATTGCTTCGTTCATACACACATTTGCCTGACCAATTCGGCACTGATAGCAACGACCGCACGTGACGTGGCTGTCACCCGAAACGAGGCTACCAACCTCTATCTTGGCAACGTTTTTGGGGTCTGGGTCCCAGTAGAGTGAATTTACCTTTGAGCCGGCTTCTACTACTTCTCCCACAAATTCATGCCCGACCACACGGCTTTTTATACTATCCCTGTCAAGCGCCTTTAAGAACTGGTCTTTAAACGCATTGCGGTACCAGAGGCCGCGGTCACTGCCGCAAACGCCGGCGTATTTAACCCGGACAATGACGGAGCTGGCGTCGTCAGGGTCGGCTGCTTCGTTGAGCGTTGGCCGTTCAAGTTCGGCCAGGCTAAAGCCGCGAGATTCATCCCATGTTTGATTTGTTGTATCGATAATAAGTCCACGCATTGCACTAGTCTCCCTCATAACGTGCTACCACACCAGTATACGCGGTGTCACACATTTGTTACCATACCAAACTCGAAATTCCAAATGACAAACGACAAACAAATCCTAATATCTAAATTCTAAACAAATTCGAATATTCAAATGAACACGCACTTGGCTGGTGCGAAATTCGTGAAGAATAAATTCAAAACAAAAAAAATCCCAGGTTTCAGCCGGCAGTGCCGCCCATTTTGAATTTGAAATTTCGATATTGTTTCGAGTTTCGTGCTTAGAATTTAGGTATTATTTGTTATTTGGAGCTTGGAGTTTATCCAAAAATGGTGAGCGCAGGGTTGGCGTTAACCCGCGAAAAGGTGAAGCCGGTTGCAGCAAGTTTTGCTTTGAGCTCATTTCGATCGGTTGCTTCAAAGCCGATAAGTACGCGGCCAATGTCACTTGCGCTCGAACGGTAGTGATGAAAGAGTGATACGTTCCATTTCGTACCCACGGTGTGCAAAAACTCACCGAGCGCCCCGGGTCGTTCCGGAAACTCCACGTGGTAGCGCAGTTCTTTTGCGGGACCGGGGCCACCTATCATATGTCGCACGTGTTCTTTGGCGATATCGTCATCGGATAAGTCTACGTGGTCAAAACCGTGCTTTGACATGAGCGCGAGCAGTTCAGCCTTGTCGCTGGCGTCTTTTACTGATATACCGGCTAAAACATGTGCGACGGCGCGCGAACGAAACCGGTAAGAAAATTCCGTAATGCTGCGCTTGCCAACTATTCGGTCACAAAACTCTAGAAATGCACCAGGGCGTTCGGGCAGAGTCACAGCTACCAGGGCTTCACGGCCAGAGCCAATGAGCATGCGTTCGGCAATTTGCTGCAACCGCTCAAAACTTACGTTTGCACCGCTGCAAATTGCTACAGCGTGTGCGGTAGCGGGTAGGTTGTACTGTTTGAGTCCTGCAAGCGCGAGCGCCCCAGACGGTTCCAAAATGGTGCGCGTTGCGTCAAACGCATCGTTTATGGCCGCACAGATTTGGTCTGTACTAACGGTTATGCAATCATCTACAAGCCGTTTCGCCGCAGCAAATGTGTGCTCCCCGACTTGCTTCACGGCAACACCATCGGCGAATATACCGACGTGTTTGAGGACTACGCGCTCGCCTCTTGCCAAACTTTTCGTCATGGCGGCACTATCGACTGGTTCTATTCCTACTATTTGTACATCTGGGCGAACAGCTTTCACGTAGTGAGCGATACCGGCTATCAGTCCTCCGCCGCCCACGGGCACAAAAATATGCGTGACATCTGGTAGCTGTTCGATGATTTCTTGGCCTATGGTGCCCTGTCCGGCTATGACGAGTAGGTCGTCGAATGGGTGGATAAACGTGCGCTTCGTCTTTTTAGCGAGTGCCCCGCAGGCTTCGGCAGCTTCAGTATAATTATCACCTGTCAGCATCACGTCTGCACCGTAATGCTTCACTGCCTCGACCTTTATGCTTGGTGTTGTTCTGGGCATGACGATGAGCGCAGATAGCCCCAGTTTCTTCGCTGCTAAGGCAACACCTTGGGCATGATTGCCTGCGCTGGCGGCAATGACGCCGTGCTTTTTCTCGGCATCGGTCAATCGGCACATTTTGTTGTATGCACCACGCAGTTTAAAGCTGTGTACT
>JBGAWL010000014.1:0-24937 GCA_044227625.1 Saccharimonadales bacterium (SeqCode)
GGAGGCAGCCAAAGATTTGGGCTTGAGGCTGCTCACAGGAGTAAAGAAGATCATGAGAAAGCTGATGAGCAGATGGGAATACTTTCTACTCAAGGCCAGAGGCAGGGTCGAGACTACATTCTCGGTACTAAAACTGAGATTAGGGCTAGAGACTAGCCTGCCAAGATCAGTTACGAGCTTCTTTGCTCATTATGTGTGGTGTTTACTGGCATACCAGCTGAGACGCATGGGACAGCTGGAATCCCAAGCCAAACAAGCATTGTTAACAGATGGGGTGGCCTAATGGAATTCGGGTTATTACGAGTAATTTTACTTGGTTCAATAGAAAAACAGAGAGCGGTTTAACTTCATTTCGTGAACGGGTGGGCGAGGGGGAGGGCAGGGTCGAGCTCGGCTATGCGGAGGAGTTCGTTGTATTTGGCAACGCGGTCGGTGCGGCTGAGACTGCCGGTTTTTATTTGCCCGGCGCTGGTGCCGACGGCAAGGTGCGATATGAACGTATCTTCGGTTTCGCCGCTGCGGTGGGAAATAATGGTGTTCCAGCAAGCGGCGTGGGCGGCGTTGATAGTTTCTATGGTTTCGGTGAGCGTACCAATCTGGTTAACCTTAATGAGGATGGCATTGCCAGCCTTGAGCTCAATACCTTTTTTCAACCGCTGTACGTTTGTCACGAGCAGGTCATCACCGACGAGTTGCGTACGCGAGAGCTTTGCAGTGAGATCGACCCAGTTATCCCAGTCATCTTCGGCGAGGCCATCTTCTATAGAAACCAGTGCATACTTTTGAGTAATTTCAGTGTAGCGGGTGATCATTTCGGCAGAGCTGAGCGTGGCATTTTCTCGCGCAAGACGGTAGCTATTTTCCTTGTATAATTCGCTTGCGGCGACATCAAGCGCGAAGAGCACATCTTCCCCTGACTTATACCCGGCTTTTTGAACGGCGAGCTCGAGGAGCTGCAGGACTTCTTCGTTATGGTTCACGGCTATAGCGAATCCGCCCTCGTCGCCTACCTGCGTGGAGAGCCCTTGTGCGGCAAGGTGTTTTTGGAGTGCGTGGAATATTTCGCTTCCCATCCGCACGACATCAGCAAACGTGGTAGCACCATGCGGAATGACCATGCCCTCTTGGAAGTCGGCGCCGCCGAGAGCGTGTTTGCCACCGTTGACAATGTTCATCATGGGCATTGGCAGGGACATTGTGGGTGTGCCGGCAATATCGTTGAGGTGACGGTACAGAGGCAGGCCACGCTCGAGGGCGGCAGCGCGCGCAGTAGCCAGGGAAATTGCCAAAATGGCGTTCGCGCCAACGCGCGATTTGTTTTCAGTGCCGTCAAGCGCAATCATCAGTCGGTCGAGTGCAAACTGGTCGTCAGCCGGCTTGCCTAGTAAGGCTTGCTGGAGTTCGCCGTTCACTGCATCAACTGCCTTCATGACTGATTGTCCGCCGTAGCGCATGCTATCGCCGTCGCGGAGTTCACAAGCTTCGTGGCTGCCCGTGCTCGCGCCACTTGGTACGGCTGCACGGCCAACGACGCCACTGTCGAGGGTAACATCTGCCTCTACGGTCGGGTTGCCGCGGCTATCTAAAATTTGTCGTGCGTGTATAGAAGATATATTCATACATTTATCTTCTCACAATGCTTATGTTTGTGCCATAATGAACGCATCATGGCATTAATCTATTTTTACGATGCGTCCGAGCTGGATAAGCGGCAGCTCGAAGCCGGTCTCAAACAAACTGACCACCGCTGGAAATACGTAGAGGAGGGCATTGCGCCAGACAATCTTGACCCCGAAACAGAGGTTATCTCTGTGTTTGTGAGTTCGGTTGTAACGAGCGAGATTATTGAAAAACTGCCAAAACTCAAGCTCATTGCTTGTCGCTCGACCGGCTTTAACAACATTGACCTAGCTTCGGCCGAAGCACACGGCGTCACGGTCGTAAACGTACCGACGTATGGTGAATCTACGGTGGCCGAGTATACATTTACCCTCATGCTGGCGCTGACGCGAAAGCTCGCGCCCAGCCTCGGCTTCTTAAGCAAGCAGGTAGAAGTCGAGACGCTCATGGGTACTGACCTTCATGAAAAAACGCTTGGTGTGGTAGGAACGGGGCACATAGGCCAGCATGTCATCAAAATTGCCAAAGGCTTTGAGATGCGCGTGGTGGCATTTGACCCCTACGCCAAGGATGAACTCGCCAAAGAGTATGGGTTTGAATACCTGCCCCTTGAGGAGCTGCTGAAAGTGAGCGACATCGTCACACTGCACGCGCCGTTCACCCCCGAAAACAAACACCTCATAAATGTCGAGCGGCTTGAGCTCATGAAGCCGTCAGCACTGCTGGTCAACACCGCCCGTGGCGAGCTGGTTGACACGACCGCTCTAGCCGATGCCCTTATGCACGACCGTCTCGCCGGGGCTGCACTCGATGTCCTGGAGGGCGAGCAGCTTTTCAAAATGGAGGAAGAAGTTGGTTTACTGCGCAGTAACCAGTTGCCACAAAGCACCGGCGAGCAAAGTGTCGCGCTCATGGCGCTCAACAAACTGCCCAACGTTATCATTACCCCACACAATGCCTTTAACACAGAAGAAGCCATAGGCCGCATAAATGCGACAACCTGCCAGAATATCATCCGTTTTTGGTATGACGACGTGCCGAACAAGGTGAAGCCGCTCAAACCAACCCCAGGCCGATTACTGCTGACACGCCACGCCGAAAGCGAATGGAATGCGACTGGTAAATGGACCGGGCTGACCGATGTTCACCTGAGCGAAAAGGGCTTTCACGAGGCAAGCTTGCTTGGTATAGCGCTCAAAGACCTCGACATCCGGCTCGACAAAGCGTATTGCTCGGAGCAGGTAAGAACGCTCGAGACACTCGAGGGCATGCTCAACGCCTCCCAGCAGTTCAATGTAGCCTACGAACGTCGCGGTGAAATCAACGAACGAGACTACGGTGAGTACACCGGCAAGAATAAATGGGACATGAAAGAACTGGTGGGCGAAGACGAGTTTAACGGCATTCGCCGCGGCTGGGACCACCCCGTGCCAGGTGGCGAAACGCTGAAGACGGTCTATGAACGTGCCGTGCCGTTTTACCAGAACGAAGTCGTGCCGCAGCTTATGGCGGGCAAAAACGTGCTGGTAGTCGCACACGGTAACACCCTGCGCTCACTCATGAAATATATAGAAAACATTTCTGACGCAGGTGTTGAAGAGCTCGAAATGCCGTTCGGCAATATCATCGCCTATGATGTTGATCCCGAAGGCCACATGCTCGCCAAAGACGATACTCACATAGACTCTGCGCCCCCGAACGCGTAAGACGTGGCTATTTTCGTCACGATGGTGTGAGCAAGACTAGTATTACGCGATGTGGCGTGCTAGCCACGCTACTTGCATATATCGATAAGCTGTGGCATATTAAAGCATGAGCCGTTACATACACACATGAAACAAAAAATTACCAGCTATGCACTCTATGGATGTCTATCGCTTGCTGCCATACTGACGAGCACTATGCCGACGGCCGCGGCCTTGACCCAGTTCACTTTCGGGACGGTTGGTGATCATGGCAGCTCAGCCTCCACGACAGGTACCTTTCGCGCGGCTGGCTCTGCTCAGCTAAACTTCTTTTTATCACTGGGCGACTTGAGCTACGACCCGGCTGGTTTCGGAAGTGAGGGAACGTGGTGCCAGTATGTCAAAGACAATCTCAATACCGGTGCAGGGTACGCGACCGGAAACAGCTATGGTGAACAGTATCCATTTGAGATTATTGCTGGGAATCATGAATCCGACCAAACGCAGGGCAATGGACTCATCGAAAACTTTGTTGCGCAATCGTGCTTACCGAACCGGCTGACGATTTCCGAATCGTCCAACCTAGGAACGAACCCATCTTCTATTGGCAATTACGCCAAAGAGTATTACTTTGACTACCCTCAAGGCAATCCGCTTGCCCGTTTTATCATGGCGAGCCCAGGACAAAACTTCCAATACGGCGGTGCATACACCTACACGGTCGGAAATGCACGCTACCAATGGCTTTCAAACACCATAGATGCGGCGCGTGCGGCTGGCATCAAGTGGGTCATCGTTGCCAACCACAAAAATTACATATCTACCGGTGCTAAATCCAACGAATTAGGACCAGATTACTTCAATTTGCTCGTATCAAAAAAGGTTGATTTAGTACTGGAAGGCCACGACCATACCTACCAGAGGAGTAAACAGTTTGCGTTTGGGACGGGCTGTACTACCATTGCTACCGGCACAGCCGACCTGGACTGCGTGGTCGATGATGGCTCGGACAATATGTACAGTAAAAATGCCGGTCCGGTCTTAACCATTGCCGGCAACGGCGGCAAAGGGTTTTACTCGACAAGCCTTAGCGACGGTGAGGCACCCTATTTTGCAAATGTTATGAATGACACAAGCCAGACGGCAGGTTATGTGAAAATCACCATCAATGCCAGAACACTGAGCGCAACTTTGTTGCGGGGCGGTGGCGCGTCATTTACCGATAGCTACACCATTAGAGACCAAAATATGTCAGAAGATATTTTGAGTGATGGGGTCGTGAATGTGCGTGATTTTAGCGTGCTTTCGGCAAACTACGGACTTTCAGGCGCAACCATAAAAAATGCGCGAGCAGATATAACCGGTGATGGTACGGTAAACTTGGCTGATTTTAGCAAGTTAGCGCTTGCGTACGGAAGCTGACCGCCGCCACAAAGCAAAGGCTATGCCAGTACCTGCTAATACAGCCACGATCAGCCCTGGCGTATGCTGCGTGGCACGCTGAATCAAGTGCGCTGCTGCTGGTTTCGTCTGGGATGGTGAGTTGGTATCTGTTGGCTGCACTTGGTTTTGTGTCGGTACGGTTTTTTGTGTCTGCGTAGCCGCGCTGGCTGAACTGTCGGGAGAATTCTTGCTTGAGTCCGGTGTGGTAGAAGGCGAAGCTTGCGCCGATGGCTCGACGGCAATAACGGTGCCACCGCTTGCGATGGCTGTCTCGGTGAGCTGGAAAGTAGGCTGAGTATCGGACAGTGCGGTAAATGTTATGCTGGCGATGGGAACGCTTCCCGGACCGGAAATTGTTTTGCCGACAATGCCGCGCTCGAGATGGATACGCCCTGGCTCTGTCCGGCTAGCGAGCGTAATCGGAAAGGCCGACTTACTTGTGTCGATAGAACTAAGCTGGGCTTTTGATGAGTCGAACTTTACCGTCACGCTGATGCCGCTGACTTCTCGGTCGGGGGTTAAACTAACTAGCACAGTGAATGTCTTTCCTTTCGAAACAGCGGGTACAGACAGCTCAAACTGTGTGGTGGCATATGCCGGTGCAATCAGGCTGGCGCAGATGATGAGCGCGAGCGCCAAGATGTTAATTAACCGTGGCATTTGAGGTGGAAGGATTAGTCCAGCTGCCCTGAGACGTTGCATTGGTGTTTGAAAGAGTAAGTGTGGTAGCCGTAGCTGTGGTGACCGTGAACGTGAGGGTAACTACCAGTGAATCGTTGTGTACGGGGCTAAATGTGCCACGTTCAATTTGTAGCAGGCCGCTGCTAGCCGTTTGCGAAAGCTCTTGCTCGAACGCGCTGCCTGTTGTCGAAAAACCTACAAAGCTCAGAACGGCCGGGTTGTATGTGATTGTTGCCTGGATTGCGTCAGTCTCAATGATAGGTCGGATGCGCAGAGCGAGGCTGAACTGGTTTCCTGCCCCGACAGTCTGTTGGCGCGGTGTTAGGTATACAGAAGAGTGAATAGTCCGTGAGGAACGTCTTGCCGTTATGCCCATAGCATGTAGTGTACGAATCTTTACGAGCAAGCGCAATCTATATAACTCAGATTTGGCATGATGTCTCGGGTTTACCGTAGCAAGCTAGATTCAGTATAGTAAGGTTTATGCCGACCGGTCATGCATGGGTGCTATCTTGGGTCAGAAGTGCTCTGGTTTGTGTCCTCATGAAGTACATCGAAACTATTAGTGGTGAAGGTGTCTAAACCTCGAGATGCCGTTCGGCAATATCAATGCGTACGATGTCGACCCAGAAGGCCACATGCTCGCCAAAGACGATACCCACATAGACTCCCAGCCGCCCAACGCGTAAGCTATGGAGCATATAGGTTAAAAGGGTAACTATTTTGATGCTGTTTTGGCCGGATGACAAACGTGGAAGCTTGCATTCGCTAGATAGTGCAGAGCGATATAATTGAGGATTATTCCTCCTTATTGTAGAGTGTTTTTATGGCAGTCGAACAGATTACACTTGCAAGCGTTAATACGCATTTTGCTCGTGCTTTGCGGACTGCGGGTGGTTTAGGCGAGGCGGCAACTGCCGATATATTATTGCTTCAGGAATTGTATGACGTACAGCCAAACGACAAAACAGCATTAATAAACCTTGGGTTCAGTGTGATTTCGCTCCAAGCACATTCGGGTCTTGGGATTGCGTATAGGGAAAAAAGCCACGTTCATCCAACTGAAGACGTGGTGCGCGACAGAGTCTTGCAGCCGGCTGGCCGTTTTGGTATATGGGGCGCACAACGTTTTGCGGACAGGCCACTCGATTATACGGATCATGGAATACTTGCAGCCAAATTTATGAGCAAAGGTGGTTCTAAATTTACGGTTGCGGTAGTGCATGCGCCAGTCGTTACCTCGCCGTTTCGTCGGCGTCATTTTTTGCGAAACTTATCGAATGAGCTTACAGACCCATATTATAGCGAGCAACTCATACTTGCGGGAGATATGAATCATTATCCTCAACAACATCGTATAGATAGGGTATTTCAAGAACGGGCGGGCCTTTCCTTGGTACGACTTGCTGCCCCCACCTGGCCTTCCCGATATGCCGGGTGGCTGGAACGTTTTATCGGTGCGTGTCGTCCTGGAACGCTTGACGACGTTATGTATCGAGGCCATGGGCTTTCAGCTCAAAAGGGCGATACCTACGATTTGCAATCAGACCATCGTGCCATCTTGGCTACATTTCATCTAACAACTTGAATCAGTGTTTGAAAAACGTATACGTAAGCAGTATGATAAAGACATAACAATAAAAAAGTAAAAAATCTTACATAGCGAAAGGTGGGCAACCAAATGTACAAATATCTCAAATTCTTCGAGGAACTATCCATCGATGACATTCCCCAGGTGGGCGGAAAAAACGCCAGTTTGGGCGAAATGTACCATCACCTCCGCCCGCAGGGCGTCAACCTGCCAAATGGTGTTGCTACCACAGCCGACGCCTACCGCTATTTCCTTGAACAAGCCGGGCTAAACCAGGGGATTACTGAGGCGCTGCAGGGGCTCGATGTTACAAACGTGCATGACCTTGCCCGGCGTGGTGCTGCCATACGCGAGATGATTGTGGCCGCAACGCTGCCGCAAGATTTCCAAGACGAAATTCTGCGCGCCTACCGAGAGCTGAGTGAAAAGTGCAACCACCCCAAGGGCGACCTAGTGGTAGCCATCCGTAGTAGCGCCACTGCCGAAGACTTGCCGAACGCTTCTTTCGCTGGGCAGCAAGCAACCTTCCTGAATATTAAGGGCGAAAACCACGTCCTTGAGTCGGTTAAAGAGTGTATAGCTAGTCTATTTACCGACCGCGCCATTGTGTACCGCGTGACTAACGGCTTTGACCACATGAAAGTGGCTCTTTCTGTCGGCATCCAGCAAATGGTGGCGGTACGCAGTGAATGTGCGGGCGTTATGTTTACCATAGACACCGAAAGCGGCTTCAAAAACGCAGTGGTGGTGAGTTCTATATACGGACTGGGCGAAAACATCGTGCAGGGACACGTGAGCCCAGACGAATTTATTGTTTTCAAGCCAACTCGCGCTATTTTGAAGAAAAAGCTCGGCACTAAAAAGATGAAAATGGTACCAGTGGCAAACAGCCAGACCAAAAACAACCCCGTGCCCGTTCACGACCAAGAGCGTTTTTCCATTACCGACGACCAAGTACGTACGCTTGCCGACTGGGGTATCAAAATAGAGGAACACTATGGCCACCCCATGGATATTGAGTGGGCGCTCGACGAAGATGATAAGCAGCTCTACATTGTTCAGGCTCGCGCCGAAACCGTGCAGTCGCGCCGTGATGTCAACGTTATAGAAGAGTACAAACTAGCCGAAGAAGGCCGCGTTATCGTCAAAGGTACCAGCGTTGGTAACAAAATAGGCCAGGGCAAAGCCAGCAAGATTATGAGCGTGAAGGACATAGACGACTTCAAAGAAGGCGATGTGCTAGTGACCGAAATGACTGACCCAGACTGGGTGCCAATTATGAAAATTGCCAGCGCCATCGTGACAGACAAGGGCGGCCGGACCTGCCATGCGGCGATTGTTAGTCGTGAGCTTGGCATACCCTGCGTTGTTGGTACGGGCAATGCATCTGAACTGATTGCCGATGGCCAAAACGTTACCGTGAGCTGCGGTGGGGGCGGCGACGAAGGCACTGTGTACGAAGGAATTCTGAAATACGATGTCAACCGCACCGATATACAGAACCTTGAGCGTCCGCACACCAAAATGATGATGAATATTGGCTCTCCGGACCAAGCGTTTGCCTACTCGCTTATACCGAACGACGGAGTGGGGCTGGCCCGTGAAGAGTTCATTATAGACAGCCATATCAAGATTCACCCGAAAGCACTATTGTACTTCGACCAAGTAAAAGACAAGGCCGTACGTGCCCAAATCAACGAACTTACCAAGGGCTACACCGACAAAGCGCAGTACTTTGTAGACAAACTTGCCGAAGGCATCGCCATTCTTGGTGCAGCGTTTTACCCGAACCCGGTTATAGTCCGTTTTAGCGACTTTAAGACGAACGAATACGCTAACCTAATCGGCGGCACCCAGTTTGAACCGCTCGAAAACAACCCCATGATTGGGTGGCGCGGTGCCAGCCGCTACTACAGCGACGATTACCGCGAGGCCTTTAAGCTAGAGTGCAAAGCGTTCCTAAAAGTGCGCAACGAAATGGGCATAACCAACGTGAAGGCCATGGTACCGTTTTGTCGCAGCCTCGAAGAAGCCCGCAAAGTGCAAGAAGTTATGGCCGAAACCGGCCTGCGCCGCGGCGAAAACGGCTTTGAACTGTATGTTATGGTCGAAATCCCAGCCAATGTCATTCTGGCAGAGCAGTTCGCAGAGCTGTTCGACGGCTTCTCTATAGGCAGCAACGACCTTACCCAGCTGACGCTTGGCGTTGACCGCGACAACCACACCGTGGCGCATGTGTACGACGAAAACAACGAAGCCGTAAAGGTACTCATACGCGAAGCAGTGCGCGTCGCTAAAGCAAAAGGCGTAAAGATTGGTCTTTGCGGTCAGGCACCTTCAGACTACCCACAGTTTGCTCGCTTCCTCGTGGAAACTGGCATAGACAGCATCTCCCTTGCCCCCGACACTATCATCAAAACCACCATAGACCTCAAGAAAACCGAAGAATCCCTCGGCCGCTAGATAGAGGCAAGCGTAGGTATTATCGCCAGGAACAAAAGTTCAGGTTTATGCGCCTATGTGCAGGGATACATATTTGGCGTAGTAAGCATAAGCCTGTAAACTATATATCTATATGGAAGCACGAAACGGTCACGAGCATCATGTGCCGCTGAAGCGGTATAAGCGGACGAAAATTATCGCCACTGTTGGGCCGGCGACAGATAGTTACGAGGCTATCAAACGGCTTATTTCGGACGGGGCGAACGGGCTGCGGCTAAATTTCAGTCACGGTGACCACCCGCAAAAAACCCAGCACATAAAATGGATACGTAAAGCCAGCCGCGAGCTAAAAAAACCAGTTGCCATCATCCAGGATTTACAGGGCCCCAAAATCCGTCTTGGCGAATTTGACGATATTATCACCGTTAAAAAGGGTGAAACGCTCAAGCTCGGTTACGAAGCAGACTGGCTTGAAACTGGCATTATCCCTACGCAGTATGACTTAAGCGCAAAGGTTAAGCGGGGCGAACGGCTCTACATATTTGACGGCAAGGTGCGCACGGAGATTACCAGCGTCCGCAGCGGCATTGTCTACTGCGAGGCACACAACGACGGCATTTTACTCAAGCGCAAGGGCATAAACCTACCAGATACGGACTTCGGCGGAGACGTCATTACCGAAAAAGACAAAGCCGACCTCGCCTATGGCAGTACGCAGGACATAGACTACGTGGCTATGAGCTTCATTCAGTCTGCTCAAGACATTGAAAATATGCGCGTTATCCTAAAAAACCTTGGCTCAGACGTAAAAATCATTGCCAAACTAGAAACCAAGCTCGCCATAGATAACATAAAAGAAATTATGCAGGCGACCGATGTTGCCATGGTCGCACGAGGCGATATGGCGGTAGAAGTGAACCCAGAGGTTGTGCCGGTGGCGCAGCGCCAAATTATTAGCATGGGCTTGCAGTACGGCAAGCCAACCATTGTCGCCACCCAAATGCTTGGTAGTATGACCGAATCACCAGAACCATCACGCGCGGAAGTGTCCGACGTGGCGACTGCAGTGTATTTAGGTGCAGATTGCGTCATGCTCAGTGACGAAACGGCTATGGGCAAGTACCCGCACGAAGCGGTGAAAATAATGAAACGCATCATCAACTACTCGCAGCAGCATGGTGTGGTACGGGTGTCGTTTAAGGGTCAGTTTGAAAAAGAACCGACCCGCCAGCTAGCTATAAGCCGCGCCGTTATTGGCATGGCGACGAGTATACACGCCCAGGCGATTATTGCAGAAACGAAAACAGGAGCGACGGTGCTAACGATTGCCTCCGAGCGTCCCGACGTACCCATTATAGCGGTGACCGACAGCATTCGTACCGCCCAGCAACTTGCTATTGTATACGACGTAAAAAGTTATGTGCGTCCCGTTAGCGCTCATGCTGCTCAGAAAATTACCGACTTTCTGCTAAAGGAGCGCGTTTTCGAAAAGGGCGACATAGTTATGTTGGTGAGCGGTCAGTATCCTGGGGTCGTCGGCGCAACAGATACTATCAAAATACGTCAGTTAGATTAGAACCTGTGTAGAACGGCACATCCCGGGCGAAACGTTCCGCTCCTCATTTCGCCGTACTTTTGTACGTCTGCATTCCGGTGCTCTCGTTTCATCCCGGGCTGCACCACCCTACACAGGTTCTTGGAGCGAAGCTATATTCTCAAGGATTCTTCTGGTGTAGAAGTTGTACTTTGGAATTTCGGTATTCGAATGTACAATAAAACCATAAACACTGACATGGCGAAATTTGTATCGGGTGTCAGAGGAAAAGAATGGGTGGGCAGTGAGTTTTACGAAAAAAACAATCCGCGATATTGATGTAGCAGGCAAAAAAGTGCTTGTTCGAGCTGACTACAATGTTCCGCTCGATGAAAAAGGCCAAATTACCGATGATTATCGCTTGCAGCAAAGTGTCCCAACCCTGCGCTATCTCCTCGAGCACGGAGCGGCGCTCATTTTGTGTTCGCACCTTGGCCGCCCAGACGGCAAACCAGACCCCAAATACAGCCTGTTCCCAGTGGCTAAATCACTTGGGAAGCTTTTAAATACAGAGGTGGAGTTCGACCCGGATTGCGTGGGAGATCGCGCCAAAAAAGCCGCCCAAAACCTGCAAGCCGGTCAAGTGCTGTTGCTTGAAAACCTCCGTTTCCATGCTGAAGAAGAAGCAAACGGTGCGGAATTTGCCAAGGAGCTCGCCAGCCTTGCCGATGTATTTGTGCAAGATGGTTTTGGGGTGGTGCATCGAGCTCATGCCAGCACCGAGGGAGTGACGCACTACTTGCCGAGTGCAGCCGGTTTATTACTAGAGAAAGAGGTAGACACCATAACTAGCTCTATGGAAAACCCTAAACGACCACTGGTAGCAGTGATAGGTGGAGCCAAGATTGCCGACAAAATTGAAATATTGCAGCGTTTTCTCGATATTGCCGATGCGGTCGTGGTGGGCGGTGCTATGGCAAACACTTTTCTGCATGCGACTGGTCTCAAGGTAGGCAAGAGCAAAATAGAACCAGATGATTTGCCGCTTGCGAAAGAAATTATGCACAAGGTGAGCGAAGTGAAAAAAGATCGCGATTTTGTGTTTTACCTGCCGCAAGACGGCGTGGCTGCAAAAAAACTCGACACCACCGCGCCAACCAGAATTGTCGACTGGAGCGCTCACGTCATTGCGGATATAGAAGCCTACCCAAAGCGACCAGTTCACGAAGCGAGCCAGGTCGCGGAAGACGAAATGATTTTAGACATCGGCCCGTTTAGTGGCGCGTTTATAGCAGGGTTACTACAGCTTTCTGAAACGGTGGTATGGAATGGCACTATGGGAGTGACTGAAACCAAAGGTTTGCAGGGACCGGTTGGGCCAACAGCACATGGCACAGAGCTACTTACGGAAGCTATGCTGGGGCAGTTTGGCAACCGGCCGTTTAGTATTGTCGGCGGCGGTGATACGGTTGGGTTTGTCCAAGACCGTGGTTTGACGGCGAGTTTCGACCATGTTTCCACCGGCGGTGGCGCCAGTCTTGAACTTATGAGCGGCCGAAAACTTCCAGGCGTAGAAGCACTGGAGAACAAATAGTGGCTTACAACGGTCAAAAATCAACATTCAAGTTATCAACAAACAATCAACTAGCAACTCCTCAGCTAGCTACTTCCATACGGCATTGGTCGTTGGTTGTTGGTAGTTTATTGAACGTTGGTAACTTGACCAGTTGGTCGTTGTTTAACATTACTGTGCGTTTTTGCTACACTAAAGGGAAACCATAAACGGTAATAACTATGGATAAAAAACTTCTCATCGTCGGCAACTGGAAAATGCACCTCAGTGTGCACCAGTCAAGTCTGCTTGTTCATAGGCTGAGTGAACGGATTGCTTCTCACCGCGACGTAGAGGTTGTCATTGCGCCCAGCATGCTTGCACTACAGCCCCTCAGCGTTGAGATTGACCGCCGGCGCTTCCGCTTGGCCGCCCAGGACGCCTACCATAAAGACGAAGGCCCATGCACCGGCGAAGTCAGTTTTGCTATGCTCGGTGACCTCGTGCACTACGCCATCGTTGGTCATTCGTGGCGACGACTTAACTCGGGTGACACGCTGGATGTTGTGCGGGACAAGGTGCAGGCGGCTATCCGCAACGATATCTCCCCCATAATATGCATAGGCGAAACCAAGCAAGAACGCGATGCTGGCGAAGCAAAACAGGTTATACACGACCAGCTTACCACTGCACTCATGAATCTTACGAGCAAAGATATTGAAAACATAGTGCTCACCTATGAACCGGTGTGGGCGATTAGTACAGCCGATGGCATTATCGCTAAGCCAAGTGACGCTGAGGCAATGATACGGTATATTCGCTCTCAGGTGAGTGAATTGTACGGCGAACGTGCAGCAAAAACTATGCGCGTCCTCTACGGCGGGAGCGTCAACGAATACGACGTCCGAAGCTACCTAGAACTCGAAGAATGTGACGGTGTGTTGGTTGGCGCGGCAAGCCTGAATTACCATCAGTTTTCTGAAATAGCGAGCGTTGCTCACCAGGTACAGACTGAAAGGAAAGACCGTGGCGACAGCTAAGAAGCCTGCAAAGGTTATGGACACAGTTCATGCTGGAGATACGCCCCCGACACCATCGGCTCGTCCAGTCCTTGTGACAAACAGGCCATTTATGACCGTTGACCCTATGCTTACCGCAGAACAATCCGGTAAGGGCGAAGAACAGCCCTCGGGTGAGCCTGTTGCAAAACCCAGCGACGGCCCGTCAGGCGCGCCAAGACTTACCCGAGAAGGTAAAAATCTTGCACCAGTCATAAACCAGGTCGACGAAGCGGAGCAGCCTGCCGCAGAAGACACTCCGGTGCAAGAAACTGTCCAAAATGAAACTTCCGAACCTGAGAAGCTTGCAGCTTCACCAAGCGAAGCAGAACAAACAGTACATCACACCGGGGGAATAAAAATCACGCCACCCAAGCACGATACTCCCGAAGAGGCCAAAGATGAGCCAGAAGAAGACGACGAAACCGAAGCAGACACCGCAGATGAAACCGAAGCAGAAAACCCTGAAGAAAACCCCGAAGCCGCCCGCAACCTTGAGCTGGAACGGCACATAGCGGCTGGTACGTATTTTGTACCTATCGGTCAGGTCAAGCGCCGCCGCCAGAAAGTCCTACTCATATTGCTCCTTTTAGTAAGCCTGGGTCTTATCACATTGGATCTGCTGCTCGACCTTGGCACCCTGAATCTCAGCGGAGTCCCGCACACAAGCTTATTCAAATAGTAAAATTTAATGTTGCATTATGAACAAATATGTACTATAATAGTACAATTATGAATCATTTACCGAATCCTTTCAGCCGTGGAGGCACAGCGCCTGAGAAAGCAAACCTGCCTCGTGTGAACGAACACGACTGGGATCTCGTCGTACTCGACTACAGCGACGAGAAGCGTAGAGCAAACACCATGGCAACTATGAGGCGGATCGTTAGAAAAACAGGGATGATAGTAACTTGCAGTCTCGCTGGTACTCTGATGGGTTTAGGAGCGACACACGGCGTCGAAATGATTGGAAAACGTACCGAGCCGGGTTTCTACCAAGAAGATGATGGTGATGGGCCGTTCGTTATTCCTTCCAGACTTACCACGGTCGATACATTGCCACGGTGCTATGAGGATGTTCTGCCTGCTGATGATACTGGCGGCAGGTTCAGCGGTAAGTTGACCATACCGGCCGTTTTTCAGCGTGCGGAAACTGCTAGCGCTACGGTCGGACCACTTTCACCGATCGCCCTGAAGATGCATGAAGGTACGCTTGCTCCTGTCAAATCGGATCGCGATGCTCTCAAATCAAAATTTATCGACTCTGTCGTTGGGGTCTTTACCGATAGCGGATGGGGAACCGGTTTCGCTGTCGCCAATCCGTATAGGCACGGCGAAATAACCGTCGTGACCGCCGCGCATGTCGTGGGCGGTGCGGATAAGAAAACCATCAATATCATGAAGAAGGACGGCACGATCGTGCCCATCGCATCAGGCTGCATTATAAGTGATGGCAAGGAAAAGTCCGGTAATACGGCTGCGGTTAACCCTGATACACGGCGCGATGAAGACATGCAAGCGGATGTAGCAGTGCTGCGCCTCATGGATACATCAGATTTGAACCCGGTTCCGCTTGCTCCTAGGAGCGCTGAACGTGGTGAACAAGTAATCTATATCGACTACCCGGGTAGGCCCGTGCCAGTCATGGGAGTACCGTCAATTTTCTCGGGCGTGACTATACGCAATGAAAGCGACCGTAAGACGTTCGATGTCATGGCTGGCCTGGAAGAAGACCGGCCGAACGCACCGCTCGATACGGTAAATCACGGCGCAAGCGGTGGACCTGTGCTGGATATGCAGGGTCGCGTCGTGGGTGTCAGTGTTACGGGGTACAGTTTGGATACGGGAGAGCTGGGTAAAGACTATGCTGTTGACGTCTCTAGTCTGGATGTCGGTAAAACGACCGCGATGCGATCGGGAACGACAAGAGTGGAGCTCGTCGACCTGGCCTTGGCTTCTCTGAACTACTGAATTCACTTCGTGGTACTACGTGATATCGACCAAGTCGTCTGCTAAAATAGATAGGTGCAAGAAGAGTTATTCAGGGGGTTAAATGACGAGCAGCGGCGGGCGGTGGTAACTACCGAGGGTCCGCTGCTTATTCAGGCTGGGGCAGGGAGCGGCAAGACTAAGACGCTCACGCACCGGATAGCCTATCTCATTGCCACGCATCAGGCCACGCCCTACAGCATTCTTTCGGTAACATTTACGAACAAAGCTGCCCGGGAAATGCGTGAACGCGTCTGGAGGCTCATGGGCAGCAGAGGGTCTCGGGATTTCCAGGCGAGCGATATGCAAGGCGCAACCGAGCAGCGCAGTGAACCGTATCGAGAATACGGTGAACGAGCAGCGCAGGTGGCAACGCAGCAGATTGCCGCTAGGGGCATCGATGAACCGGGTTCATCCCGGAGCAGCGATGCCTCGGTGGATGTGCCGAGGAGTTTTATGCCCTGGATGGGCACGTTTCACTCCATTTGCGTGCGACTCCTGCGCATGGACGGCGAATATATCGGCATACCCTCAAGCTACGTTATTTCTGACGAAACTGACCGGCTCAGTACCATAAAGCGCATTTGCAAAGAGCAGCATATCGATGAAAAATCCTTTCCGCCGCGCACAATCTCTGGCTATATTAGCAGCGCCAAAAACGACATGATAGGCCCTGATGAGTACCGTAAAACGGCACGGAGCCCCATTGGTGAGGTTGTTGCTCGTATATATCCGCTGTATCAGGACGCACTTCACGATGCAAAGGCGCTTGATTTCGACGACCTTATCTGGTGTGCCGTGCAGCTCCTAGCGAACCATAAGGAAATCCGCGAAAAATGGCAAACTCGTTTCAGCCACATCATGATAGACGAATACCAAGACACGAATGCCGCCCAGTACCAACTGGTAAAGTATTTGGTCAATGAAAAACGAAACCTAGCCGTTGTGGGCGATGACTGGCAATGTTTCCCTCCGGGTAGCCTGGTCCAGACACCGGACGGCATGAGGCCAATTGAATCGCTGCAGCCTGGCGGGACCATAGTCGCATCTGCCGGGCAAGGAAAAACAGCGCCAGCTGTCGTAGACGCTAAACGTGAATTTTTGTTTCAGGGTGAATTGGTTGCTATTAAAACGGCCAGAGGTCATGATATTACCGTTACGCCAAATCACTTGCTATTTGCGCACTGGCAGTATATTCCAGACAGCTATTTCGTGTACCTTATGTATTCGAAGCATCACGGGTATCGCATAGGTATGACAAAGTCATCTCGCTATGATGGTAGAAAGCACGATATCGGCCTGCGCGTCCGAGCCAACCAAGAACGTGCCGATAAAATGTGGGTATTAAAACTCTGTCAGAACCGCGCCGATGCCGAATACTGGGAAGCTTTCTTTGCGTATAGCTATGGTGTGCCGATGCTTGTTTTTCGGGCAGACGCGAATCGTTCTATGCAAATTACCCAAGACCACATTGATCGTATTTATGCCGACATCCCAACCGCTGAACGCGCAAAAAAACTTATGGCCGACCTAAACATCTTGTTTGAGTATCCCCACTTTGTGCCGCAAGCAACGGTGAGGAGCGGCCGCAAACGAGTGGCGCTGAATCTGGTGCTTTTTGGTGCAAAAGATGGAGGCAGCCGCCTATCCATAAACACAACCAGCGCCACAGATTTAGCTGTTTTTCGAGAGCGAGGTTATGCGGTGCGTGCCGGAAGGGCGGGGACTTTTCGCAGTGAAATCCACGCCAAAGATTATGGAAAATTGGAAACAATCGGCATGGATATCACGGCAAATGCCCCTGCAATCGAACTCAACCGCTATGCGTATATCACGGCACATAAGTACCAGTTCATGCCAGCGGCGCAGTTGCATGCAGGTATGCTTGTACCGAGCCTCGCAGGTACAGAGATAATCGATGATGTTATAGTGGCCGTAAAGAAGCTTCCGTATGACGGCCCGGTGTATGACATTGACGTGCGAGGAGTGCACAACTATATAGCGGGTGGAATCGTAGTTCATAATTCGATTTACAGCTGGCGCGGTGCAGACTTTCGTAATATTTTGCGGTTCGAGAAAGATTATAAAGATTGCACTGTCATCAAGTTGGAGCAAAACTATCGGAGTACCGGGCATATACTAAATGCCGCTCACGGTGTCGTGACAAAAAACCAGCAGCGTAGTGACAAGCGGCTCTGGACAGCCGAAGGTGATGGTCGCCACGTCCAGATTATGCAGGTTATGACCGAACGAGCCGAAGCTGAGACCATCATGCGTACCATTCGCACAGCCGTGGATACGGGGCTTCGGCAATACAAAGACTTTGCCGTCCTGTACCGCACGAATGCCCAGAGCCGCACCATAGAAGAAGTGATGGTGCAGTACGGTTTGCCATACCGTGTTGTCGGCGGCGTACGGTTCTATGACCGCAAGGAAATCAAAGACCTCATTGCCTATTTGCGCTTGCTGTATCAGCCAGATGACCGTACTAGCTTTGAGCGGATTGCCAACGTGCCGGGCAGAGGTGTCGGTGCGGTCAGCCTTGGGAACTTCATTGGCTGGATGCTGGCCGAACAGCTGAGCCTGAGTGACGCATTGAGTCGGGTGGCCGAATGCGACACGGTGACGGGCAAGGCGCGCAAAGGGCTAGTCGAGCTTGCGGACGTGCTTGGTTCGCTGCGAGCGCAGCTAGACGAACTCCCGCCCGATATTCTGGTCGAGAGCCTTGTAAAGCGGCTGGACTACCTCCGCTTTCTCGATGATAAAACGCCGCAAGGCGAAAGCCGGCAGGAAAATGTACGCGAGCTTATTGGGGTGGCGCAAGGCTACCACGAAGAAGGTCTTAGCAGTTTTTTGGAAGAAGTAGCGCTCATTTCAGATCTCGATGCGACAAACTTGGGCGATAACGCCGTTACGCTCATGACTTTACATAGCGCCAAAGGCCTCGAATTTCCCGTGGTTTTCATGATTGGGTTGGAGGAGTCAATTTTGCCGCATAGCCGCGCCTTGTACGACCAGAGCGAAATGGAGGAAGAGCGCCGCCTTTGCTACGTGGGCATGACGCGTGCCCGCGAGGAGCTATATATGCTGTATGCGACCTCACGCTCGCTATACGGTGGCATGCAGCACAATATTCCCAGCCGCTTTCTTAGTGAAATTGCCGGTGACCACGCCGAAGAAACTACCATTATGCCTAGTTTTGGACGAGCCGATTTCACTTCATTTGATGATTTTTCACCCAAAGAACAGATGGGCCAGACAAGCAGCTTCACCTCGGATGAACCGCGCTATGTCCCCGAACTCCATGAAGGTGACCACGTTCGGCATGACATATTTGGCACGGGGACGGTAGTAGAGCTTAGCGGCGACATGGCCGCCATTTACTTCAAGGGCAAAGGTCTCAAAAAACTCAATACTGCCTTCGCGTCGCTTGAGAAGCTGTAAATAGGCAACGGAGGAGGGAAAAGAGCAGCCGGACAAAATGTATTCCATTTTGCCCGCGCGTCGAGAATTCGGGGTCCCCGCAAAACCCTTTTGTGGGGTAATGAAAAACCGTAGGTTTGTCTCGAGTGCCTTCAAGGGCAAAGGTCTCAAAAAACTAAACACCGCCTTCGCCCCTCTCAAAAGACTCTCCTCGCAATAACCGGTTAACCTCAATGGTATACTGGAGAAGTTATGGAGAGGGCACGGCACGTTATCAAAAGCTCGTATCACGCCAGTAAGCGTCAGGTGCAACGGGTGCATCACCATCCCGCGGGCTTGCCAGTGGTGCTTTTTGCATTACTTGCATTCGGGGGTATTGCGGGTGTTTTCTTTGGCCTGCGCCACAATGCCCGTCAGTTGACCATTGTCCCAAACCAGAACTTTATTGTGCTGCTGAATATTGATGGTAGGCGTAGCACCCTCCCAACCGATGCAGATACGGTCGGCGATCTTCTAAAAAAATTATCAATTACCTTGGGTGAAAATGATCGGGTTGAACCAGGCGCCGACGAGCCAATCCGTCAAGATAAGTTTCGGGTCAATGTATATCGTGCTGCTCCTGTCCATGTTAGTGATGGTATAAGCACCTATACAACGGTTACAGCTGCTGCTACGCCTCGTGGCATGGTCGCAAAAAGTGGTGTGACACTGTATCCTGAAGATCGAGTTACCGTTTCGGCGGTCGATAATCTTGTTTTGCAGCAGGCAATTGGTTTACGTGCCGTTATTACCCGCGCCACACCGGTAAAAGTTGGTTTGTACGGTGCGCCGGCAGTTGCTATGCGGACGCAAACTAAGACAGTCGGTGACTTTATTCGCGAAAAAAAGATTGTCGTCACGCCAGCAGACACGGTTAAGCCAGCGCTTGCTACGCCCATCAGTTCCAATATGCAGATTGACGTTATACGTAACGGCATTCACACCATCACGGTGAGCGAGGACGTCTCGCCGCCGGTTCAGACGGTGACCGACGCCTCATTGTCATTCGGAGCGACCGCAGTACGGCAGGAAGGCACGGCAGGGAAGCGAACGAACACCTATGAAATAAATGTCCAGGATGGTACAGAAGTCAGCCGCAAGTTGCTGCAATCTGTTACTGTCACGGAGCCGGTGCCACGGATAGTTGCGCGCGGAACGGCGGTATATGTATCTCCTGATAAAACAAGCTTGATGGCAGCCGCAGGGATAAGCCCAGATGATTATGGCGCCGTTGACTATATAGTTTCGCATGAAGGTGGGTGGTGCCCCTTTCGCTGGCAGGGCGACCGAGGCTGTACTGACCATGGTTCTGCCCCGTCATCTGGGGGGTATGGTCTATTCCAGGCGACACCAGGGTACAAAATGGCTTCCGCTGGCGCTGACTGGCTGACAAACCCGGTTACCCAGATACGTTGGGCAACGGGGTATGCGGTAGGTCGCTACGGAAGTTGGCAGGGAGCCTATAATTACTGGGTTAGCCACCACTGGTGGTAAAGGATCGTCAGCAATTTTCCGTATTTTGCATTCCTGCGTGGAACTAGTGCTAACTTGCTACAATGAGTGCAATGAAAGAAGTCGCACCAAAGAAATCCCTCGGACAGCATTGGCTGTACGATGATGTGACGCTGGAATCTATCTGCGATAGTGCAGGAGTAGTCGCTGGGGACTCTGTGCTAGAAGTCGGTCCAGGGCTTGGCACACTTACCCGCAAGTTACTGCAACGCGGTGCCTCTGTGACTGCGGTTGAGTTCGATTCCGTCCTTGCCCAAACGCTGGCAAAAACACTCTCAGAGGACAGTCCTCTGAATATCGAGCATATTGAACGTTTGACAGTGGTAGATAGTGATATTTTACAGTTTAACTTACAACAGCTGCTAGAGGGATACAAAGTGGTCGCAAATATACCGTACTACCTGACAAGCAACCTTATACGGGCATTATGCGAAAGCCCGAACCGCTTCAGTACGGCGGCACTACTTATCCAAAAAGAAGTGGCCGAGCGAGTTATGGCGGAGCCAGGGAAGATGTCTCTCTTGAGCGTAAGTACCCAATTTTACTGTGAGGTTAGCCTTGGCGCATTCGTGCCTGCAAAGCTTTTTACTCCACCTCCTAAGGTGGATAGCCAAGTACTTATTTTGCACCACCGTGAAAAGCCACTTTTTAGCGATGTCGATACCAAACAGTTCTTCAAGTTAGTCAAAGCGGGCTTTAGCCAAAAGCGTAAAACACTTCTCAATAGCCTGAGCGGCGGGCTGGCAATGTCTAAGGATGATACACGGAAACTCCTAGTCTCTGGTGGTATTTCACCAACACAACGCGCCCAAGCCCTTTCGCTGCAGCAGTGGCATGCACTATACTTGACATATCAAAGACAAAACTCATGCGAGGCGAGCTGAAATTTCGTTACCTGAATCACGAAACTAGAAAACAACGTAAAATGTCATCTTGAGCGAAGCGAAGCCGAAAGATCTTCTTCTCACCTGTTAGCTACAAGTAAAACAAGGAGATTCCTCAGACGGAGTTTATGCTGAACTTGATTCAGTACTCGGAATGACCAGGGATAGAGCTTGTGATTCAGGTTTCGTACACTTGTCCTTATCGAAATAGCCGTTAGAACATGGCGATATTAATCCCTTTGTTACAATATCGCTATGCAGTTAATGCTATATGCAGCTTTCTTGGGAACGATCGGATCGATTGTTGGCCATAGCTATATTGCCATCTCTCACAAGAACGGACAAAGACTGCGTTCACTCAGCGAGCTTGCGGCAACCGACAGCCATCTGCTACAGCTTTTTCGATTCACGGCATTTACCAACAGTACTTTGCTTGCAATAACTGTGTATGGGTTTATCGCACCGCGAAATGACTATGGCCTAGCACAATCTATAGCATGGAGTATTGAATACCTGTGCGGCATACTGATGCTAATATTTCCAGCTCGCGGTAGTTCGCTTACTTTTCATAACGTGAGCGCAATATCCATGGCGGTCGGGATGTATCTTCTTTGTTTTCTCTTTTTGCCGGTGCTGGATGGAATCTTTCACGTAGTATTATGGGGGTGTGCATGTGCGATGACGGCATTTGGTGCAGCCACATTCTTGGACGATGCTCGGTATATGCTATATGAACTTTGCTTCATATTTACATCACATATCACTATTTGTGTTGCTGCGCTCGGAATGCTATAGAGGACTAGTAGTGACTAAAAGACGCGTGTTCTTAGAAAGGAAAAACGACGGCCAGAAGTTGTAATATAAAAGCCCGATCTTGCGATCAGGCATTTATATTGGTGGAGCTAGTTGAAAATTGTTTACACCCCATTACAGAAGAATTGAAGCGTTGGCAATCTATTATCGGTAAGCACTATATTGACCATGAGCTAGTGGAACAGCGTAACAGCTTAGCTTATAAACCCGAAGGGTACACCACTATATACACTTAGGCTTCAATAAAATCTATTGGCACTGGTGGATGTATATTGCGCAGAGGGATGTTAAGACCTTTTTCCAACATCTCAGGAGTTGATGGCATAGATGATGCATGATACACGGCAGCCATTATTCCGCTAGTGTCTAACTGGAACGAACTGTGCGTTGCTAGTGAATGAGCCGTTTTGACTAACCTCGGTGCTTGATAGCCCGTTCCATAGGAGTACATATAAGAGGGCAAGCTGCTACAAGGAAGCGTGCCGCCGTAACGAGGTGTATTAGAGGCATGGGTGAGGCCACGACTCAGTGCCAGAAGGCTATATTTGTCATGCGGAAAATCAAAGAGCATATCCTCAAAAGCTTGTTTGTCACCGTCAAAAGTCTCAGCAATACTATGAACATCCTGCGTTTGTGTGGCTACTACTTTAATTGCGTCTGTTTCTTCATCAGTAAGTTCAGAACTTTCCCACCTTGTTTCCCAAGGGTCATTGTGGTCTGAGCCATCTTTTAGTCGTCTTGTTTGCCATTGTGAGCCGTCCCAGTAGGCAAACGCGTGACTTATCCTGTCCCACTTTCTCTCGGCGGAGTGTTTCCTTCTGTCTTTTTCGTACTCAGCTTCTCTTTTCATTACAACCCACATAAGTCCGTTCTTAGCTACTTTCTCTGGGATACCGATAGCTTCGAATCTTTCAGGCGCAAGGGTATCTCTGAGACCGGCTGCTTCCATAAAAGTCAGATATTCTGTATCGTCAGTGTCCTGGTCAGGATGGCTTGTTATGTAGCCCCCACTCGCCAATGCTTCTAAATAAGGGTGAGGCTGTGCAGGGTCAAAAAAAGCTTCCGTAGCACGAATAATTCTAGGGGCCAGTTTTTGACATAACGCTATGCGTTTATTGAGATTAGGAACTTCACCGGTTGACATTTAACTAGTCTATCATATTTTGTGAAATTTGTCCAGCGTAAATTAAGGAGAGATTGTGTCGTACGATGATGATTCACAGCCAGATTTTAGATTCACATTCAACCTAGAGCGCATATTCGTCTGTGTTGATGCAAAAACGCTAGCGGTAAGAAATATTTTGTGGTAAAATAGTTTTAGATGGGGCTGAATTTTAAGCTCGACGTTGGTACCTTTCGGTCATGAATGCAGGTCGCTTGTCAGCGTTATAGGCAAAACCTAATAGATGCAAACTCTATTAAAGAACGCGTAGTTGCAGCAGTCGAGAGCGTTAAACTCGCTTTTGCCCGCCCAGCTTTCGCTTTCAACGCCTAATCTAATTATTAGGCAACGCCTTTGACGATTTCAGATAGCCAAAGTAGCGTTTTATATATCTGGACGCTCGCGTGAGAGTATCCGGTTCATGCGCTAAGACCAGGATTGCGTGTACGGGATGTTTGTCTGTTTCGATACCCGTGCACCAAGACACTAAAATAGACTATACCTGTAGTATTCCGACTGAAAATCTAGCGGACGCGGGGGCGGTACCCGCCAGCTCCACCATATTGCCATTTTTGACGACTTTCGGGTCGTCGTTTTTGCTTTGTAAGGTGTAAATGAGACTTAAATCGGGGGTGTAAACATTTCCGTCAGGCTGCACAATTATTTTGTTCCTGAAGACTAGGTGTTTACACTCTTGTAGTTTTTCGCCAGGTAAATCCCACCAGCGATTGCGTAAGTCTTCAGTGTAATCTAACGCATATGCAGCGAACTCATCGAACTCGTTATCTACGTTGCTATTCTCACTGATTAAAGTGTCAGTCTCGGCAATTTTTATCTTAATCTTATCCAATTCTTCTTTTATATCATCAGCAAGTTCAGGATTCGCCGAGAGACTATGCAACATTTGGCTCTTCTTTTCGCTCAATTCATTTTTACGTTCAGTTAGTGATTTCACACGATCCATGCGGTAGGATTCATTATTGCTCCACACCTGTTTTAGAGCAGCTTTGAGCTCCTTTATTCCATCACTGTTCGGCATTAAGTTATCGAGCAAATTCGACATTGAATCATTGACCTTATCTCTCGGCATACGTTTTTTACATGCACGACAAACATACTCTTTACGCCACCACCCTTTGCCGTTTGTGTGGTTAATTCCTGTTAGCTTACCGTCCTTGTCGACACAAGGCTCGTGTAGAGACAAGTTGAGCTTAAATTCTGGATTGTACTGTTGCTTACGGCGAATCTTACGTCCATTGGCTATGGCAGTGTTAATCTCAAGTTCTTCAAGGGTTATCATTGGTTGATGGAGGCCACGTTCGTTAATAGGCCAGCCTTCAAGCTCAATTTTTCCAGCATAGTATGATTTCTTCATAATCTCAGTGAAATGGTTCAAGTCGAGTATTCGTTCGCCTTTTTTTATTTTGTGCCCGTCCTTATCCTTGCGGATTTCCGTCCCGGCGGTTCGCCGGGGAACTAGCGCAGCACGTAGGCCAGCGTCATCGGGAT
>JBGAWL010000015.1:0-23507 GCA_044227625.1 Saccharimonadales bacterium (SeqCode)
AAAAACTTTATGCCGATGAGGCGGCACGAGGCGCCGAGCAGTGGTATGACTTTGAGTTGGAGCTCGCTCGCAGCCTCAAGTCTGGCGAGGCAACATATGCCCTACAGCAGCTCATCGCCGTCCAGCAACACGACTGGAGTGACGCCGATCTCGCAATCATCAATGCGCGCGCCGAGGGAGATATGCAGTACAAGGTCGATGACACATTGGCCGCTGTATTGGAAAAGCGGAAAAGACTACTGCTCGGCCGTGTCGCAGCAGTGACGACCAAAAATGACCAGGCAACTGCGAAAATTTCTGAAGCCGAAAAGCAGGCGATTTTGCGACAGCACCATGACATTCTTCGCGCTCAAGCGGCTGGTATGCAGCAGGCGCACATTATGCAACTCCAGAGTAACCTTGACCGTCAGCTCGCTCGTACGAACATCAAGGTCGGTGGCGGCTGTGTCGGTGACGTTTCTATGGACAAAGATGGATTAGCCAGTGATGGCCTCACTAGCTTAAGCAGTGAGTTGGGCATCCAAACTACGCCAGCCAATAGCAAAGAGAGCTGGAAATGGAAAGCAGGAAAGTGTCAGGTCAAAGCCTGCCCAAGCCCTAACCCTACAGAGGTGGGACCATGCAACGTGTGCAGACGTTGCCAGGCCGAATTCGACAAAGGTCATGATCCAACAAAAGCCGCTGCGCCACGGCCGCCAAAAACCGTTCATAAGGCAGGTGAATGGTCGCTTACTACTTTCTTTGGCTTGCCTGAAAAACACCACCAGAAGTCCAAAGAGCTCATTGCTGCCTAAGCTATACTGAATGTATGGAAGATGATACGCACCCCAGTAAACTATGCTCACCCGAACTGTTTTGCGAGGTGTGCGGGCACTATCCGCTCGAGCCAGTACACGGCCATTTTGCCTGCCCAGCCTGCAAGAGCATTACCAAATGCTGTGAAGGGATGCCCCTTGATGCGTGAAAGCTCCGACCTTTCACGGTTACAGCAGGGAGATGAGGTGAAGCCATCCTCTGTAAAACTACAATCCCAGGTGAAACGACGTATCGGCATATACTCTGGCACCTTTGACCCAGTGCACGCGGGGCATATTGCCTTTGCGCTGCAGGCGGCACAGAAGGCGCAGCTTGACACTGTTATTTTTGCGCCGGAACGGAACCCGCACCGCAAACAGCACACCACCCATTTTGCACACCGGGTAGCGATGATTCGGCGTGCAATTCGTCCGTACCGTCAGCTGGGCATCATAGAGCTTGAAGACAAGACATTTTCTGTGCTGCGCACGCTTCCGCGCCTGAAGCAGGCGTACCCGGGCGCCAAACTGGTTTTTTTGTGCGGCTCTGACGTACTGAGTCATATGGTAGATTGGCCACACATAGAGAGTTTATTGTTTGACGTAGAGTTGTGTGTTGGGAGGCGACACAACGAGACCGAACAACAAGTTACTCACGCGGTTGAAGGGCTTCCCGTTATGCCGCCGGCCGTGACTATTTTTGAAAGCCACGCCGCCAGCGTCAGTTCGAGCCAGGTACGAGCTGCCATTCGTAAAAGGCGCGGCGTACGAGGGCTTCTGTTGAGCGTGAAGGTGTATGCGCAGCGCGAATGGCTGTATATATAGCTTCAACAGATGTAATACGCTGACAAAATCACCACGTGGCAGCTATTGACCGCACCATAAGCGGGTTGGTATAGTTATGGTATCTTCTTTTGCACGGCGAGGTGCAAACAGAGACAAAAATATTTACAAATTCTACAAAAACAGACAGTGTAGTTTGCTGTGAGTGCGAGGCACGTCGAGCTACGAGGAGGTTTCATGTCTATACCAGTTAAGCTAGCCTACGACACGCCGTCGTTGGTCCGGGTCCGAGTCAAACGACCCGGCTGGCAACAATACATACACTACTAGGAGAGCCTCTCTCCTAGTTATTTTGTATTGGCGAGTGCTTCGTCCAGGACTTTACTAAACGCATCAAGGCTGGGCTGTGGAGGGGTTTGGTTATCGAGTAGCCTGCTGCTGTCAATTTTTTTGCCGTTCAGGAAGAAGGTCGGAGTCGACAGTTGCTCCTTGGTAGCCTTGAACTCATCAAGGTCAGCGTTTATTCGTGTATTTACAACCGTACTCGCAAAGTCCTTTTTAAATGTGGTCGTGTTTAGACCAAGCTGTTCTGCGTATTTTACAAAATAGTCCGAGAGCGGGTCTTTGCTGGCAACCCACCCACTTTGACCATATGGGTCTTGGTTTTCGTAAAGCAGGTCATGCATTTCCCAGAACTTTCCTTGCATATCGGCTGCTTCGGCCGCACGAGCACCGGCAAATGCATTTGGGTGCAGGGAAGTGAGGGGAAGGTTACGGAATTGGAATCGAACACGGTCCGCGTATTTTTCTTTAACCTGTTTTGTTACGGGGTAAAAGCTTTTGCAAGCCGAGCACTGGTAGTCGCCGTATTCTGTTAGGGTAACTTTGCTGTCGAGTTTGCCGGCGAAATGACTTGTTGTTTTTGACTCGTTTCCCGTCTTGCCTCCTGGGCTATCCTGATTTTTGTTGTTCATGGCAATAATGCCGCCAAAAGCCACAATAATTATCCCGACAATAGCCCAAAACCGCTTATCCATACATAATCCTCCTGTTGTCTTAGCTATGGTATCACATCTTGGTAACCGCCGAGCAAAAGTCAGCAGGACTTGAGGTATAATAGACGGGTATATGACGCCATTTATTTTCGGACTAGTTTGCGCATTGCTCGCAATTGTACTTGCTTCTTTGTACCGCGTATTTAGTCATGTAAGCCAAAAGGAGCTAAAGCGCAGGGCGCGTGGCGGTGATGAAGTTGCCGCCATACTATACCGTTCTTCTTCCTATGGATTGAGTGCGAAACTGGTGCTGGGGGGTTTGTTCGCGCTCTTTGCCTATGGAGCATTTGTGTTCATGGTGCAGGCGCTCGATGCATGGTTGGCGCTGCCCATGCTTGTGGTTATTGCCATGCTTGGGCTAATTTTTGTTGAAACGAAGGGTGGAGCCAATCGAGTTTCTCTTTGGTTGGCGCGCAGTGTCTCGCCTGCTTTGTCTTGGGTGCTTGAGCGCCTTCATCCTTTGTTTGCGCAGCTTGCCTGTGCGCTCAGAAAAGTGTGGCCGGTACGTGTACACAGCGGCCTGTACGAAAAAGAAGACCTTGTCTCCTTGCTGGAGCAGCAAAAAAATCAGCCAGACAACCGCATAGCAGATGGTGAAATCGATTTACTGTCTCACGCGCTGACATTTGGCGACAAAACAGTTTCTGACGCTCTAGTGCCGAAGCGGGTCGTAAAATTGGTTGCTGCGACTGATGCAGTTGGTCCTGTACTGATGGATGAACTCCACGCCAGTGGCCACAGCCGGTTTCCGGTGTACGAAGTGAAAAAGGATAACATTGTCGGGGTGCTCTACCTGCACGACTTAGTCGCGACTAAAAAGTCAGGCACGGTAAGTAACATTATGCGCCGCAAAGTGACGTACGTGCACGAGGACTTTACCCTGTACCAAACGCTGCAAGCCTTCATAAAAACCAAGCAACACCTGTTTATAGTGGTGAATAGTTTTGAAGAATACGTGGGTATTATCACCATAGAGGACGTGCTGGAACGAGTGATAGGTAAGCTCATTGTCGATGAGTTTGACCGCTACGACGACCTCCGCGCCGTAGCCGCCGCTGCCGCCAAGAAGGACCATGCTGTTCGCTCCGAACCGTCCACAGAGGAATCGTAACCATTCTATAAACCACACTTTCTGTTTCGTGCACTACCCCATGAAATGGTATCAATCTTGTCCCAGCTGGGACAGGATTGATAACGAGTCTTAGAAATCGGACAAGCTAGATCTTTAACCGTATGCTTTCATATATCTGAACGCACCCAGCAATATCCAACTCTTTGACGGCTTCGCGGATGGTTTCACGATGATCTTTATCGCTCGACCAAACGCTTTGCTGCACGAGCTCAAAGTCCAGATTATGGAGTAGTCGTTTCAAAGCCCGCCGCTCGGACTCCATGTATTCAGGGATGTCGTATATGAGCAATATGCGTGCATCTTTGCCTAAAGACTTGGCTACGTAAGGCCGAACTTTGCGGAGTCCTTTTTCAGTCAGTTGGGGAATTTTACTGTTATCTATGAAGCCCTGTTTTCGCGCGCGGTAATACGCTGTCTTAACATACTGCTCTTTATATCCAGATACTTTGGACAGCTCGTAGAAGAATTTGCCAGGTTTAAAGGAGAGCAGAAGGTTTTCGCGATTAGGTGGCAGTAACCCACGGAGTACGTATATAAGAGCAGGATGTTTCATGGTTCGGTAATCTGCCAAAGGATCTTTGCTCATATCGACATTGTATCAAATCTGTCCCAGCTGGGACAGATTTGATAGCGATAGGGGAATGAGGGCAAAGATGGTACAATAGCAGCGATGAAATATAGTGTGGCGACAGATATAAATCTACGGATCGGGGGTAGCCTGGCGGGCTACTGCGCATATTCGACCCTGCCGAAGCCACACATAAAATACTAGAGGAACACTTTACATGCGAACACTTGCAACTGAATCTATCAAACAAGTTGGCCAAACTATTACCACTATGGGTTGGGTGCAGTCGCGCCGCGATCACGGCGGGCTAATTTTTATAGACTTGCGCGACCACACTGGGTTGCTGCAGCTGGTCATTAACCCCGAGACGGCTGAGGCTTTCAAAACGGCCGAAGAACTGCGCGATGAATTTGTCATCGCCGCCACCGGCACTGTAAACGAACGGGACGAAAACTTGCGCAATCCACATCTGGAAACGGGCGGAGTCGAGGTGAAAGTCACTAAAATTCGCATCCTTAACCGCGCCGACACACTGCCCATCCAACCATTTGCCGAAGCGCAAGCCAACGAAGACCTTCGCTTGCGTTACCGCTACCTCGACCTGCGCCGACCAAAAATGCAGCACATGCTGAAACGCCGTGCAGACTGTATTGAGTACATGCGTAATTTCATGCAACAAAATGATTTTGTGGAAGTAACGACACCCATTTTGGCAAATAGTAGCCCTGAAGGTGCCCGCGATTTTCTCATACCCGCGCGACTTCATCCTGGCAAGTTCTATGCGCTGCCGCAAGCTCCGCAGCAGTTCAAACAGCTGCTGATGGTGGGCGGTGTGCCGCGCTACTACCAAATTGCGGGCTGTTTTCGAGACGAAGATCCACGTGCCGATCGCTGTTACGGTGAGTTTTACCAGCTTGATATGGAAATGTCTTTCGTGGAGGATGGCGAAGAAGTTCGTTCGTTTATTGAACCATTAATTAAGAATCTTGTGACAGACTTTGCCGGCAAAAAACTACTGAGCGAAACCGTACCCCGTATCACTTACGCCGAAGCTATGGAAACGTACGGTTCAGATAAGCCCGACCTGCGGTTTGACATGCAGCTCATAGAACTTAGCGATGTATTTGCTGGCTCAGAATTTGGTGTTTTCAAAAACACTGTGGCCGGGGGCGGCGCAGTCAAGGCCATCTGTGTAAAAGGTGGCGTGAGCCTCAGTCGCAGCCAAATCGATAACTTCACCGAAATCGCTAAGGGCGAGGGCGCCGGTGGTCTCGCCTACCTGATGTACAAAGATGGGGAAGTGTTTTCGCCAATCGCTAAATTTATGAATGAGACGGAACTCGCCGAAGTAAAAAAACGATCCCAGGCGGAAGACGGCGACGCTGTGTTCTTTGGCGCAGACACGCGCCAGTTGGTAAACAAAGTGCTGGGTAAGCTTCGCAACTCCTTTGCGGAGCATTTTGGACTCAAGAACCCTGACATCATATCGCTCGTCTGGATTATCGATTTTCCGTTCTATGAGCTGGACGAAAAGACCGGCAGAATGGACTTTGGTCATAATCCATTTAGCATGCCAAAGGGTGGAGTTCACGCGCTAGAGAACACCGACAACAAACTCGACATCGTAGCTGACCAGTACGACATGGTCATGAACGGGTATGAAATATGTAGTGGTGGTGTCCGCAACCACAACCCAGAGGTGCTCTACAAAGTATTTGGATTGCTCGGGTTCGACGAAGCCTATGTAGAAGAAAAGTTTGGTGCCATGCTGAACGCCTTCAAATACGGTGCGCCACCTCATGCTGGCTGTGCCTACGGTATCGACCGCATGTTTATGGAGCTAATGGGCGAAGAAAACATCCGCGAAATAGTCGCCTTCCCCAAAAACGGCTCCGGCCTCGACGTCATGATGAACTCCCCAAGCGCAGTAGAAGCCGCGCAGCTGAAAGAACTTAGCATATCCGTCACTGAGTAGTACAATAGACTACGAAAAGAAGGAGGTTCATGTGCAACATTTAGTCGCGGCCGGCCAGCTTACGCCGGAAGTTTTGACGGAACTTATGAACAAAGCGGAGGAGTTCCGCAAGCTACTGGAAACGAAAGACGGCAGAAACCAGCTGCGGGCATTGTACCCAGACAAGGTCGTTGCAACACTGTTTTATGAACCTTCCACACGAACGCGTTTAAGCCATGAGTCTGCTGCCCAGCGCCTCGGTATGGGGGTGGTTAGCACCGAAAATGCTGCAGAATTCTCATCTGCCATAAAGGGTGAAACCATAGAAGACACGGTGCGGGTAGTGTGCGGCTATGCCGACGCCATTGTTATTAGGCACAAAGAAACGGGGATTGTTGACCGTGCTGCTGCAGCCAGTCCGGTACCAATCATAAATGCTGGTGATGGAACGGGTGAACACCCCACGCAAGCGCTGCTAGATGTCTATACCATTTGGCGCGAAATGGGCACGCTCGAGGGGCTGAATATTGTTATGGGCGGCGACCTCGCGCACGGACGCACAGTGCGCTCGCTGGCGCAGGCCATGAGCCAATACAAAGGTACTAGCTTCACGTTCGTTTCGACCCCACAGCTCTGCATGGGTGACGACATAAAGGCGCTACTAAAAGAACGCGGCGTGTCTTTTACCGAAACGGCAGACGTGCACGTGGCAACCAAGCAAGCCGATGTGGTCTACTGGACTCGGCTACAGAAAGAGCGGCTTGAAGACCCGACGCTTGAGGCGGGGTTTGTGGTGGATGAAACGGTGCTGGCAGGCATGAAAGAAAAGTCGGTCATTATGCACCCATTGCCGCGGGTAGACGAAATTTCTGCCGCAGTAGATGCTGACCCGCGTGCCGCGTACTTCCGGCAGTCGCACAATGGTGTGTATGTGCGTATGGCGCTTTTGGACCATTTGTTTAGTCACAAATAAGTCTTTAATGCGGACTTTCGCGCCCGCAGGCGACCTACTTTTTCTGCCGAAGAAAAAGTAGGCAAAAAGTCTCGGCACATCTCCGGACTCTCGGCAGCTGTTGTGAACAGGCACAATGCGAAAACACTAATTGGACACGCATTTTCGCTTATATTGTGCCGTTTCACAACAGCTGGGCCGGGAGGCCTCCGCAGTGCCACCCTTAGTTATATCGCTTCGCGATGATTATTTGGCGGCCTGCGGCCGCACTCGTTTGTCGTTAATCGTTTTCGTAATTCGTTGGAAGGTGATTGTTTGTTGATAACTTGAACGTTGGTTGTTGAACGTTTGGAGACTGTCACTTGAAAATTCTCTGAAAATTGAAAAACTGTGAACTGAAAATTATTGAAAAGGCGTTAGGGTGCGGCCATACGGCACTGCCAAGAATTCGCCGTTTTCGTAGACGGTGGCGCCGTGGAGGACAACTTTCTGGACGCGGCCAGGAACTTCTGTGCCGGCAAACGGTGACCAACCGCATTTGGTTTGCAGGCCCTCGTTTTGAATAACGTACGGCTCCATTTTCACTTCGACGTACGTGGACTCATCTGTTGAAAGGCCAAAAATTTCACTTGGTTTCGTGTGGCACTTATCTATGATTTGCTCGAGCGTAATTTTGCCCTCGGCCCGGGCCTTGAGTAGTAAGGGCAGGGTGGTTTCGAGGTTCGGTACGCCAAACGCCCCGGCGGCTTTGTCTTCGTGGGTGTGGGGAGCGTGGTCAGACTCAAAAATATCAATGTCGCTTAGGTGCGCCCACAAAAACTCTTGGTCGGCGCGTGACTGAAGCGGCGGTTTCATCTTGCCGTAGACGCCAAGGCGGGGCACATCCTCTTCAGTGAGGAACAGATGGTGTGGCGTGACACCGCAGGTCACGGGCAAGCCTTTTTGCTTGGCGGCAATGATTTTCTCTAACACGGCGCGGCTGGGCATGTGGCAGACGTGTACTGGGCGGTCTAGACCCCCCAGCGACTCGATTGCTATGTCTATAGTATCTTCCTCGGTGTGTAGTAGCACTACTTGCTCACGCGGCCAAGCGGCATAAATTTCTTTGAGCCGAGCAGGGTCAAGCGTGTAGCCGCCAGTGGTGTTGTTTAAATACACCTTTAGCCCTACCGCGTGTTTAGCGGCCTGGGCGAAGGTGTCGAGGTTGTCACCCAGCGTTCCGTAGTGGAAGCCTATGTCACATACCGCTTTTTTGCTAGCCAGTGCTATTTTTGCCTCGAGTCGCTCGGGCGTGGTGATGGGCTCGGCATTGTTCGGCATGTCGCATACGGTAGTAAAGCCGCCAGCCAGCGCCGCCCGCGTACCGGTGGAAAAATCTTCCTTTGCCGTCTGCCCCGGCTCCCGCAAATGTACGTGTACATCCACCAGCCCCGGCAACCGCAAAACATCACTCATAACCATCAGTATACCGCAGCTGCTACAATGAGCGCATGAAGAACCGCAGCAGACTGCCAATTGTAATTGCTGTGTTGCAGACATTTCAGTTTGCTAGTATGGGAATCTGGGTACGAATGATGGAAGGTTCGTTCACTACCTATCAACAGGTGTATATACGTGTTTTGCTTGCTGCGTTAATCGGTTGGACACTATTCCATAGATCCATCAGCTTTCGCAAAATAATTTCTTATTCGCGCTGTGATTTATTCGTTTACTTTTTGCGGGCCACCATGGCATTTGGGGTGGGAGTGTTGTTTTTCACTTTTTCAATCCAGCATACCCAATACGCAACAGTTTCTTTCGTGGCATCATTACCGGTGCTGGGTGTGTTGGCATGGTTCATGTACAAAGAGCGTCTGGCAAAAGGCACGGTGAGGTACATCCTTTTGTCTGTTGTTGGTCTGGTATTACTAACCAAAATTAGCTTCTCAAACCTTAGGATTGGGACAGGTGAGATCGCGGCAATAGTCAGTATGGTTGGTTTTAACTTGGGGTATCTCTTGTCACGCAAACATCCGAAAAGCTCGAATAAATATCAGGACGCAGTAATTGTATTAGGGTTTGGGTGGATTGTCCCGTTTGTTGCGCTGCTTTTAACGGAAGAGTCGATTGTACCAGGACATATTACAATGGTTGCATGGATTGGTTTGGCCGCAAGTGTCATCACAAATATTGTTGGAATGGTGATGATAAACTATGTTTTCGCGAATATGAAAGCGTATGTTGCTGGAAATATCTTCCTTCTTGAAGGTGTTTTTGCGCTTGTAATCGGCAGGGCTCTCTATAGCGAAGTACCGGGTGCTCGGGAACTTTTTGGTGCTGCAGTAATACTAACTTGCGCATACATTGTTGCGCAGAAAGACAGGAAAGGCCAAACAATTGCAGGAGAAGATTGAGCGCTGGAAGGGGCATGTACGGGAGGTTTCGGCCAACCCTGGGTTTGTGCATCATGAGTGGTTTGTGCGGTGGCACTTGGAGATCGTGGAGCGGATAGCATTTGAGCTGTGCGAGAAGTATCCGGCGGCAGACAAGGAGCTTGTGGAGGTGATGGTGTGGTTGCACGACTACGGTAAAGCACTGGTTGGGCCGACGGCAAGCAGCACGTTCCGGGCGAAACAGTCCGCTCCTCATTCCGCCGTATCACCCATACGTCTGCATTTCGGTGCTCCCGTTTCATCCCAGACCGCACAACTTGCCGTCGACCCAAATGTCTTGGGAGATGAGTACGCAATGACACTTTCGGCTGGGAGGGCGAAATTAACAGAGATGGGTTTCACCCGGGATTTTGTGGAACGCGCAGTGAGCGGCACAGAAACCATGGATAAAAAGATGGAACTTGACTTACGCACGGCTCCGCTGGAAGTGCAAATTGTGGCCAGCGCCGACGGCTGTTCGCACATGGTGGGGCCGTTCTTAAGCCTGTACTGGCGCGAGCACCCAGAACTTTCAACGGAAGAATTACTGGCCGCAAACCGTGCAAAACTCGAAAAAGATTGGACGCGGAAAATTACCCTTCCCGAAGCTCGTGTCGCATTTGCGGGCCACTATACATTTCTCACTAAACAGGCCAAGACACAAACCCAAGACTACATGTAAAAATGTATAAGCGGTATACTTGATATTGTCATGCAAACACTAAATTTGAAAATGCTATGGCAAAAAGCGGCGCTTACAAAAGTTGATATCGGGTGGGCGTTTGCAGTCACAGTTCTATTTGCTGGAGTTACCGTAATATTTAGCATTATTGATGCACTAGATGTTTATGGGGCAAAGCGAACCCTAACGCTGATGATTGGTGACAAGTTGAATACTTTTCTGACGTGGCTCGATAGTTTAGAGCTGACCGCTACCGTTGTTACTTTTGTGTTTTGGGGATTTGTCGGTTTGATTGCTTACAGTATTGTGAATGGCTTACTTAAAGTGCGACAAGAAATTGACTATGAACAAGAGCTTACCTCTGACGAATATGTCCGTCCGGCAGCCAGGACAAAGGGTGATATTGTGCGTGGTGAAATCTCTAGTAATGTTGCTTTTGGTTTGACTGGTCTCATAGCAATTCTCATGTCGGGCTGTTTTGTCATACTTGTTTTACCTATGGTTGCGCTTTATTCGCGAATGCTTGGACTGCAGCTAACAGCAGAGAATGGCGCGTACCTAGCTGCAGCGGTGACCCTGCTATGGATGACGACATGCGCTGTTATATGGACGTGGAAAGTGTTCATACATCGTCACGTTTTATTTTCGGCGGCGTAGTTGTTCGCTGGCTTGACGAAGCATAAGCAAACTGATTTACTTAGGATAAGCATTAAAAAAAGAGGGGAAGCCATGGATCAGTCTAAAGATCTAGGTGAGCAACATACAAACGTAACAATTCCAGACCAAAATGACGTGCAAGCGACCGGTGTTATGGTTGGTTCCGGGACGAAAGACAGCAAAAACAGCTTTAGGCCTAACAAGTGGATGGGCTTAGCAGCTTTTGCGCTCCTTTTTGGCGGTATAGGCAGCTACCTCCTATTCGGTAGCAAGGCAGGAGTACTGCCGAACGGAGAAATATTTTTGGGCACGAACGTTAAGGTTACTCCTGATGGAGGAGTGCTGAACGAGGTGAAATTACCCGCGGATGCACAGCCGTATTACGAAGCTCATGTCACAGCGTCTCATGACGGTATGAAGGTTGCCTACTTTGCTTCTGCTACAAAACAGTTGAAGGTGGTAAGTGTGTCAACTGGTACTGTACTGAATACCATTAGCTATACTCCCGCCACCTATGGCGTAAGCGGTATCCTCTGGTCCCCCGATAATACTAAGTTACTAGTCGACGGCAGCTACGTCGATCTTGCTACAGGGGCAGCGCAGCCTGCGCACGGAAATGTAAATTTAAGCGACTGGGCTTCAAGTACGGAGGCAGTCGCTATGAGTGCTTCTGAAAGCTCGCTCTTGATTGGCAATATGGTCGGAGACTGGTCTCCTCGCAAAGTTCCTCTCACCGGTTATCCGTTTGCGGCTGGGACAAATCCAAGAGTGCGGGCGTCTGTAGACGGGACAAAAGTAGCCATCGCGGGTATCAAAATGCTTTCGGGCGGGGGGTACAGCCAACAGGACTTGTATAGTGCAAATATAGATGGAACAGGTGTGAAGAAGATAGCCACTGGGCAAGTTGATTATTTCACTTGGTCAAGCGATGGCACGCAACTCGTGTATAGTATTTCGGGTAAGCTTTACATAGTGAATGCAGATGGGGCTGGTGCGAGGCAACTAGATACCGGCATGTACTATAGTCAGACTTCCAGTGTCGAATGGCCATCGCTCACGAGCGGCCAGGTTACTGCACCGCCTGCTTCGACGAAGGCAATTCCGCACAGAAACGGCAGAATATATAGTAGTTTGGAAATGCAATACAATGGTTTTCTTGATTTCTACAAAATGTCTTCGGTGCAGCTTTCTCCTGTAAATGGGGTCGACTATGCATACATACCGCAGCGAAGTTGTAGCGGCTCCCCGCTTGTATGCGACAAAGTTGCTGAGGTACGCATAAGACAAATCAACGGGTTATACGATAAGCTTATTGTAAGACTACCAAACAAAGATCTCGGCTGGTTTCTCGCAGGCTGGTCCCCTAATGGGCGTGAGCTAGCACTTATGACGCCATCTAATTCGGTGACCTACCAGGCATTCGACATTTGGACAATGAATGCAGATGGAACAGGGTTGACAAAAAGATTCACAACTAACCGTGCTCGCGGTAATTTGGTATGGAGACAAGATTCAGCCTCAGTTTTGTGGGCAGATATCGCAGACGGGCAGACCACAGACTACACTTCACGCATTTGTACACAGTTCATTAATGGGTATAAACTAGATTGCTTTACCGTACCAGGAATAGTAGGAAGCCTTTTAGAGTCAAGCTATGCGCCAACAGATAAATACTTGACCGTTCGCGTAAAATCAACCGACAATACCAAAGAAACCATATACGTGATTGACTTAGTTAGTCGGACCACCATGTACACTAAACAGTTTTTGGCGACAAACGGTAGGCTGCTCTCCATGCAGTGGTCACCCGATGGGACAAAATTGGCCTACAGCTTTCTATCTAGCGATGCGACCAGTACCGCATCTGGCGTTTACACCATGAACCCAGACGGGACCGCTCTGCAAAAGGTAAACAATGTTGCAGACAGCTTTATTTGGCAGGCCCTACCGGTGACCACTAGAAAGGTCTTTCACGACTACGGTGGAGATGGTTACGCTGATACCGTCGGGTATGTCGCTGGATCATGGCATGGGCTTTATCCTTCTGATTGGGGGAGCTCTGAGGATATTTTGGTACCTGCCGATTACAATGGAGATGGTTCGACGGATAGGGCATACTGGCATCCTAGTAACGCTACGTGGTATGTGCGTGATCAGCAGAATATAGCGTTTGGGATGACTGGCGACATCCCCGTCCCGGCCGACTACAACGGTGACGGAAAAGCTGAACTTGCTGTATGGCGGCCACTCAACCGCACGTGGTATGCGCGTGGCGGCGTGCCAGCTAACACCGTCTGCGGTGCCTACGGCGACATCCCCGTCCCGGCCGACTACAACGGTGACGGAAAGGCTGAATTTGCGGTCTACCGCCCAGGCAATCAAACTTTCTATAAATGTGGCGGAAGCAGTCTATTACTTGGAGCCGCGGGCGACATCCCCGTCCCGGCCGACTACAACGGTGACGGAAAGGCTGAATTTGCGGTCTACCGCCCAGGGACAAACACATACTATGTCAGTGGCGGCCAGACCATAACAGTTGGAGCCGCGGGCGACATCCCCGTCCCGGCCGACTACAACGGTGACGGAAAAGCAGATTTTGCGACTGTTGCAAAAAACATTAACAGTGTTAATAGCCGTTATAGATTTTCTATAGACGGCCAGCCCTCAGCATTCATAGTGGCTCAGCCTGCAGTTCTCCCATATACAGTAGGAAATTACTTCGGTGATAGCCTCAATCAGACTAATTTCAGCGCCGTGAACAACATTGCCAATACTGTTGCTGTGAATACACTGGGGTCAACGGAAATTTACACCAATGTGTCGCTGTATACTGGTACTCGGAATGTTGTACATGGCAGCCTCATGCTATCTCCAAACAAAAAATACGCTCTCTTATTGCAGCAATCAGGAGCCTGGTTATCCTTGATGAACTTAACAACATATGCCACCAAAGACCTAGCTGATGCGTTCTATAGCACCCCATACCCAAACTTTGCGTCATTGAGGCTAAGCTCCACTGGGAATCTGGTGCTTTCTAGAAAGGCGTTGGCATTTGACCCATGGACTGTTGCATGGCAGACGGCTACTAGCGGCAAAGGGGCTACTTCACTGAGGCTTGAGGATACCGGGAACCTCGTACTGCGTGATTCCGCTGGTACGGCAATTTGGAGCTCGAATACTGCTGGTAAATACTAAGACATCAGTGATTTGTCTTTTGTGTTCGACTAACGTGTGAATGGCCATGTCTGCTACAATATGCTTAAAGGATAAGCAGTATGGCAAAAATTCCCGTTCAACCACCAGACCCAGAAGAACTAAAAGCGGAAAGGCATGTCACTGAAATTATGGGTCCACCGCAAGGGTTTGATGGCGGTAAGCCTATACCTGAACAGAATGTTGAGGCGGAGCAAAAACCTTCACTAGAGCCAACAGCGCAACCTGGGGCTATACCGCAGCAAGCAGACGCGGAACAAACAGCGGCCGAAGAATCAATCGATAGTATCAATGCAAGGCTAAAGGCGCAAGCAAACAATGCTCCATATGAAAAAGATCTAGACATGGAGCAGTTGCCGTCAGACTTCAAAGCAAACGCCGAGCCTGAAGATGCGGCCACGGTTGCTGCCGTAGACGACATATTAAAAAATGACGCCGATGCTTCTCTGTCAAATGATACTCCAAGGCCAAAAGCAATCGTTATGAAGCCGTCCATCTTTGAACGCCTAAAGAACACTTGGTATAACTGGTGGGATAACAAATGGAGTCGGTATGGTACCGTAGCCTTCGGTGTTCTACTAGCACTATTGGTAATATTTGTGAGGCCGGTTCGAAACCTTGTGCTAAACACCGCCGGCGTACGGTCTAGCGTACTCGTAAGTGTGCTCGATGGTGCAAATAACTTGCCGCTTCAAAATGCAGTCGTTTCGGTAGATGGCGTATCTGGCAAAACTGACGAAAAAGGGCAGGTACGGCTGGAGGGCATCCACCTTGGCACGCAGGAAGTAGATATACGTAAGCTGGCCTTTGCTGGTGTCAAGAAGCAGGTTGATTTTGGTATGCGCATTGTTGACATGGGCGAAATTACTCTTAAGCCAACTGGGCAAAAACTCAGCTTCGAATTGGTAGATTATCTTTCCGGCAAGCCCCTTGCCGACATATCTGTTACTAGCGGTGAAGCAACTGCTAAGTCAAGCAAAGATGGCAAAGCCATACTCACGGTTGCTCCCGGAAGCACGGACAACATAAAGATTTCTGGCGAAACTGTTCGCACCGAAGAAGTAGAACTCGCCGAGGCGCAGAGCGGCACCGTAAAGCGTAAACTTGTTCCTTCCGCAAGAGCGATTTTTATTAGCAAAGAAAGTGGTAAATACGATGTGTATAAGGTGTATGTAGACGGTAAAAACCGCGAAGTACTGCTTGCCGGCACCGGCTTGGAAACACAGGCCATGACAGTGCTGCCAAAGCAAGCGGGCGACAAAGTGGCAGTTGTGTCCTCGCGCGACGATAAACGTAATAAAGATGGATATCTTCTTGCGGGATTGTTTGTAGTGGACGTTGAAACCGGTGAACAGGTTAACATTGAATACGCCGAGCAAATCACTTTGCTTGGTTGGCGCGGCGACACCCTGCTTTACCGTCAAACGGTGGCTGGTACGAGTGCCGCAAACGCAAATCGTCAAAAAATAATTGCCTACGATTTTGGTGCCAACAAGCGGTTCCAGCTTGCTAATGCCAACTATTTTGCCGGGGAATACCTTATAGGCAACACTGTCTACTATACTGTGTCTGCCACGGACTCTGGTGCAAAGGAAACGTTTGCACATGTCAACATCGACGGCACCGGCAAGAAAACGCTCTATACAGGCGATGCCTGGTCGTTACTACGCGGTGACTATACGAAACTTAAGTTCCAAACGCCAACCAAGTGGTATGAATATACTCTTGGCGCCTCAGCCCCAGTGGAATCAACACCCCCGGCCGAATACAGCTCACCCTATTTTGTCGATAGCCCCGACCTCAAGACAAGCGTTTGGGTAGACGTACGTGACAATAAAGGTGTCTTGCTGCTGCGAAACCTCAGCGACGGCAAAGACAAAGAACTTGTTTCGCAGCGTAGCATGCAGGCAGTGGCATATTGGCTAGGAGAAAAAGCAGTTGTATACCGCGTAGTAGGCGCAGGCGAAACAGCAGATTACATTGTCAGCGTAGACGGTGGCACTCCCCGAAAGATTGCCGATGTCAGTCTGACGGCCATACGATAGGCTTCGAGTGATATCATAAACAGGTGAACGCGCAGACGAAAACAATTGCGGAGTTTGTTGAGGCTGTTTGGGAGTATTACCGTTCTCATGGTCGTCATGATTTGCCGTGGCGTCTTCCAGAGGCGAATGGTACTTTCGACCCCTATAAAATTCTTGTCAGCGAGTGTATGCTGCAGCAAACACAAGTTGCCCGGGTAATCCCCAAGTATCAGACATTTTTGCGGAGCTTTCCGGGTGTGTCGGCACTGGCAGAAAGCGAACTGGGTGATGTGCTGCGGACCTGGCAAGGGCTAGGCTACAACCGGCGCGCCAAATACCTATGGCAAGCTGCGCAGTGTATTGAGCAGGCTGGCTCGTTCCCCACCAGCCAAGCTTCGCTTATTAAACTTCCGGGGGTTGGCGTAAATACAGCAGGAGCCATTTTGGCTTATGCCTGGAACCAGCCGGCTGTATTTGTAGAAACAAATATCCGCACAGTGTACATACATCATTTCACCGGGGATGCCGATGTTGTATCTGATGATTTCATCCGGGATTGTTTGGAGCGAACACTCGACCGCGAACACCCGCGTGAGTTTTACTGGGCACTCATGGATTACGGTTCGTACCTAAAAACACGCGTTCAAAACCTGCATCGGAGCAAGCAATACACAAAACAGTCAAAGTTTGAAGGCTCTAAAAGACAGATTCGCGGGCAGGTACTACGTGAACTGAGTAATGAACCGCTTGCTGCCGCGCACCTAGGGTACCGCATAGACGATGAACGTCTTTCCGACATTCTTGATGAGCTCGTAAGCGAGGGGCTCATCAAAAAGAAGGGCGAGCAGTATAGTCTGTAAAATGATAGAATAGGAGCTATATGGATACACAAACCGCCCCAACATCTAGCACTGAACCAGCCGTCCCCACTCCTCCGGCTTCTGGCCCGGTTATGGATGTCGTGCCACCGCCTGCGCCCACCGTACAAACGCCGCCGCCCTCAACGGGACAGGCTGCCACAGAGGCGCCCGTACAACAGGCGCCAGCAGCCGAAAATACACCAGTCGCAGAAGCGCCCGCCGCGAGTGAAGCGGCTCCGGCACCCAACATGACCGCCGACGCAAAACCCGCCCCCCAGGCAGCCCCGGCCAAGCCGAAACCTCCCAGAACACTTCCTATTGGTGTTATTGTTGCAGCGGTTATCATGTTTCTTGCCCTATCGGTGCTTGCATACTACGTGTACAGTAAGGGCTAAGGTTGTTACGCGTGCAAACCTTCGCTTCCGTCGACAATGAAGAGCTTAGGACCCTGCTGAAGCAGGGAGCTGTCGGTGTGCTGCCAACAGATACGGTTTATGGGCTTGTGTGTATGGCTAGTAGCGAGCTGGCTGTTGAGCGGTTATTTACGGTCAAATTGCGTGAAGCAAACCCCGGCACCGTGCTAGCGGCGAGCGTGCAACAGCTCATCGACCTAGGCTTGCGCGCTCGATACGTCAAGGCGGTTGAACATTTTTGGCCAAATGCTATTAGCATTGTTATCCCTTGCGCAGATAATCTTTTTTACCTGCACCAAGGAAAGCGCTCCCTAGCTGTTCGTATACCTGACGACGAAGTGCTTCGAGGGCTGCTTCGGCAAACCGGACCGCTCATGACAACAAGCGCCAACCACCCGGGTCAACCAACGGCAAATACTATCGCCGAGGCCGAGGCATATTTTGGTAATGATGTGGATTTTTACGTAGACGGCGGGGTGCTTATAGACCGTCCGCCCTCAACCATTATTCGAATTGTTGATGATGCCATAGAAGTGCTTCGAGAAGGTGCGGTCAAATTAGACGAAGCCGGGAGGGTAGTGCATGAAAAAAATTGAAGCGGCACAGCCGTATATTGCCGCCTTTATGCTCATAAAACGCGGCGATAAGATTCTTTTTGTGCGGCGCTCTCAGACCGACTGGATGGATGGCTTTTATGGGCTGCCTTCTGGCAAAGTTGAGCCGGGCGAGGGATTTTTTGCAGCAGCTATTCGTGAGGCAAAAGAAGAGGTTGGCGTGACAGTTCGGCCCGAACATACGATATTCAAGCTCGCGTATTGGCTGCAAAATGAGGAAGAACCCGATATGGAATGGTGTAACATTGTGTTTCAGGCAGAGCGGTGGCAAGATGAACCATATAACGCAGAGCCGCACATGCACGATGAGATAGCGTGGTTTCGCATGAGTGAGCTGCCAGACAATGTGATTCCAAGCGTGCGCAACATGCTCGAAGCCATAGAAAAAGGGGACTCATATGGGGAGCTTCATGTTGAAAAATAGGGTAAATCTGGTAAAATAACTACAATATGTCAGAGCGACTAACAACCACTGGGCCTGAAGCATCAGATAGTGATTCGAAAAGTTCAGAAAAAGATTCGTCAGGTAGCAAGTCGAGCAGCAAAGGACGCGGTGGTCGCGGCTTAGGTGGTATTGTCGCACGCGCGTCAGAGCGGGAGTCTGAAAAAGCTGAAGCCGCCAAGGCTGAGGTAGCAGAAAAATCAAAACCCATCCTAGACAGAATACTCGGTGTAAAAGAATCTACTGAGGCACCCACGAAATCGTCAGAAACTGCTCGAGATAAGCCTAGTCCTACTGAGGTCGCCCCAGAGACTTTGTCTCCGGAGCAGAGAGCCGAGGAGAGTGTCGTACAAGCATTAGCAGGCGAGGGGGAAATAAATCTTCGTGAACTTTCTCAGGTTCCTGAGTCGCGTGATGACGCAATTGTTGAGCGAGCGGTTGAGGAGGTGATATCTCAGCAAACAGCCGAAATTACTGCTGCCGAAGAGACGTCTGAAGCAGCCACCGAACCAGAAGTTCAGGCTGAGGCGGAGCCTAACCATGAATCGGAGGCCACCACTCCAGTGGCTGGAGCTGAAGCGGCAGTAGTTCCAGAGCCTGAAGATGAGGAAGAACCAACGCCAGGGGCAACTACGACAACCGCACGTTCATCATCTTCCTCAGCACGCCCATCTTCATCGGCAACGCCCTCAGCAACGGGCGGCAGTGGTGGTTCGGGCGGTCGCCCCCCAGCGCCTCCGGCGCCGCCCGGCCCACCTGTTATGCCGCCTGGCCCTCCGTATCGTCGGCCTGCGGCAAACCGGGTTTATAATCCAAATCAAACATATGGACCAAACGGCTATGCAGCACCGGCGGCAGGAAATTTGGCTCCAAATCTAGCTACCCCCAACGCGCTAAACATAGGGCGTACCATTGAAAATGCCGAGGACTATGCCTATAGGCGTGGTCGTAATCGTGGGCTTGTCGCTGGTTTGATTGTGGGGGGAGGCATAGAGCACATTCGACACAAGCGGCGCGAAAAACGCATGGAACGGAAATTTGCTGCAGAGCAAAAAGAACAGGGTAAGAAAATAGAGAACATACGCTGGGACCACATCCGGGAGGCAGAAGCTGCGAAAGTTCGAGAAGCGCATGCCGAAAAGTATCGCCTGGGTGAACGAACGAACATAGCTGCGGGACCGGAGGGGAATCGAGCTATCCAAACGCCGTCCACGGCCGAGGCGGTTCGCCAAAGAGCAGAGATTCAGGCAGAAATAGAGAAGAAGCTTGCGGCAGAACGCAAGGAGACATCGCGAGTGCTTTCCAAAGCAGAGCAGATTGAACAGGAACGTTTGCGCGAGCAGCTCGAGCTGGCCCAGGGGCACCACATAGAACGTAGCGCCTGGCACAACATAGAAGTAGATAGCCACGGGAAAGCCGTGCAAGAAACAGCGTTTGAGTACGGGCGCGAATACTATAAGGAACGTGGTCACGAAACAGGGCCAAAAACGAAGCAACAGGTGGACGCAGCAGCAGGCGAGGTCGCACTTGTTGCTGCTGCGCTTGGCGGTTCGGGTGCTAGTTCGTCAGAGGGTGGTAGCCAAGGGCCGTCTAACCGGTCGCAAAGCAGTTCTTCGATGCGGCAAGTTCAGCCAGGTGCTCCAGCAAAGAAGCAATCGCTCCTAAAAACCGTTACAACGCCGCCAACAACTCCTGCCGGAACCGTTGGCTGGTTTATAGCACTCGTCATCATACTTGTCGTACTGGTTATCGTAGTCTTTTAAACTATCTCAAAATCAAGTACGAGGGCTTTGTGGTCAGAGACAAGGTCGTCAAGCACTCGAAATTCCTTTACAACCACCCCTTCATTTACAAGAATGTGGTCGGGCGCTACACCAGGTACCTTACAGAGCACGCTCATTGTATCTGTAATGTTGTGGGTGGCCGTTAGGTCAGTCAAATAATCTTTGAAGAGTTGCATTGCTGGTGTCCCAGGGTTTATGTTTAAATCACCCGCGAAAATGATAGGACCTGACAATTTCTGTACTTCGTTGGTCAATTTCTGCATGCTCTGCACTGTTTTTTCTGAACCAATCGGGTTTGGTTCCCAGTAGCCGTGGTGGTTTACCACAGAAAAAGTACGACCATCAGGCATAGTTACGAGCGCTATCTGCCCGTTTCGTATGTTTGACTCAAACACCGCATCTTTCTGGTGACGGTTAAATTCTCCGTTTGTAAAAATTGTCTTTTGCTCTGAGAGCGGAAACTTACTCAATATGGCGTTGCCACAACCAACAGTCACATCGGCATAAACAGCCTCATATATGGGTGAAAAGAAAACATAAGGGTATTCGCCGCGCTCTTTCATGAGCTCAAGCAGGTGGAATGTATTGTCGGGTAGCCCCACAATGCCGCTAGCGCTAAACATCTCCTGTGTTGTGATTATATCTGGTTGCTCCTGCTCAATTAGCGGAAGTATTTGTCGGGTTAGACGCCCCATCCAGACATTGAGTTGCAGTAACTTCACGACTGAAACTCCTTTCGAAGCCACTCGTCTAGGCTTCCACCCCCTCCTGCGCTTAGGCACAGTACCGTATCGCCACTGTCGAGGTGTGTTTGCAGGCGCTGCTTGAGGTGGTCTTCGAGCGCAGCTGGTTCAGCGTTTGCTTGGACGACCTCATTCATGCCGGCGATTAATTTATCCGGTGTGAGTAGCTCTAGGGTTTCATCTTCTCGCGCGAGGTAGCTAGGGACAACGTATAGCTTTTTTGTTCCTTCGAATAGGGCTTCGAGCTCGTTATGGATAAAATGCTGCCGGGTATTGTGCAGACCTTCGTAGACGACAACCAGATTTTCACCGGCAACTTCATGACCGAGCTGCAATGCCCCCCGTATCTTCTCGGGTGTATGGGCGTAGTCGCTGTAAAGTCTGGGCGTGATTTGCTCAAACCGGCGGGAAACGCCCGGGAATTGTTCAAGCTTTTCAAGACAGTCGGATAGTCGGATAGTCGGATAGTCGGGTAGCATTACGAGGGCATTGGCGACGAGCCAAGCATTGCGGCGGTTAACCTCGCCCGCGAGCTGGATTAACTTCATTTTCTCGTCTGTATCTGATAAAACCACATCTTTTTCACTTGGTTTTCTTTGCAAGCGCGATACATCGCTTTGCCACATAACACTCGTTTCGCTTTGCGCTAAGAAGTCGCGGAATGCCTGGTAGTATTCCTCGCGCGTTGGATATATGTCGGGGTGGTCCCAGTCGATGCCGCTTATTATCGCTACATGCGGTGAAAACTGGAGAAAATTGCGGTCAAATTCGTCGCATTCATATACAAAATACTGCGCGCCGTTTTCAAACGCACCCATTTCCGCAAAGCTGCTTTTGGCCGGTAGTATGTAGCCTATGGGTATACCCAACTGCTTCATAGCCCAAATAGTCATGGCTGTTGTGGTTGTTTTGCCGTGTGTTCCGGCTATGGCGATGAGCTTCAGTTTTTTTTCGGTGAGAATTTCATTGAGCAGCTCGTCGCGCTTACTCATGCGGATGTTATTTTCGCGACAAAATTGAAATTCGGGTGCATCTGGTTGCTCAATTGCCACCGCAGAAGAGTACACATACCAATCTATCGACTGCCGGGCATGAGTAGCGGCTATACTCTCATGCGTCTGCCCAACCGATATATCTGTGATGCCGTGCTCACGAAGGTAATCCACATAGAGTGACTCTTGTTTGTCCGAGCCTGATACAGTGTAGCCAGCCTGCTTTGCAACAAGAGCGAGCGGGCCAATACCCGTACCGCCAATACCCGAAAAAAATATGTGCATGGCTATATTATCAAGTAGCAAGTAGCAAGTAGCAAGTAGCTTCCTGTGAGCTGTTATAATCATAAATGGTATGGATAAACGAAAGTTGCATCACGTTTGGCGATATTTGCGGAAGGTTCACCCATGGTATTTCTTGCTCCTAACCGTTGTATTCGGATTTATTTGCATCAGAGCCCTTCAGCAAAATAACACTGAAATGGGGCGTTTGCGTGCGGCCGTGTTTGAGGCCGATAAAAACAACGGTGATGTCGAGGGGGCGCTTAGAGCCCTGCGCGAGCAGGTGCATGGGCACATGAACACAAGTCTGGAGACTGGTGCCAATGGAGCCCACCCGCCCATCCAGCTAAAGTATACCTACGAACGACTTCAGTCCGAACGACAGGCCACTCTCGGTAGAAACAATAGCGCGCTGTACAATCAGGCTTTGCAGACATGTAGTGCCGAAGGTCAGACCACAAGTGCACAAGACACCATAAACTGTATAGAAAGTTATGCTGAAGACCGTGGCGTTCGTTTGGCGGACATACCAGATGCGCTGTATAAATTTGACTTTGTTTCTGCAAAGTGGTCGCCTGACCTAGCAGGCTGGAGCTTAATTGCAGCGGTTTTCAGTGCCGCTGGGTTTATAATAACGGGACTTTACCACCGGTTTATGAAAAGCTACTTAAAATAGCCGAGCCCCGCTATATAGGTTACCTGGAGCGAATCAATCAATAGCGCATAAGGCTAAGGCCCCTTGCATAAATAACCATCCCATCCACCAGACTCCCTTCCAGCCATCTCATGGCTTACGTCCTCGTTCCCTCGGTCACCGTAACTACGGTTACGGCTCTGTCGGTCACTCCGGGCGCACTCATGATTTGACTGAAATGGAGCTGGTTCTTGTGAGAAGGTTATTTATGCAAGGGGCCTTAGAAGGCTCGTGCACTCGCCCACTCAGCATACAAAGTCCATATACCCCTTCGGGGCATACGTAATTTGCATGGCGGAGAGAGTGGGATTCGAACCCACGGTACCGTTGCCGGCACACTTGTTTTCAAGACAAGCTCCTTCAACCGCTCGGACATCTCTCCAGGTGAAAACAACAGAGGTGATTATAACAACTGGGGTAAAAAATAGCAAAAACTGAGCAAATTTCCCGCCAGCATA
>JBGAWL010000016.1:0-22057 GCA_044227625.1 Saccharimonadales bacterium (SeqCode)
ATAGTCAATCTCTTGTCAGGACTGATTGCCTACCAGCTTCAACCCAAGAAACCATGCATACACTACACGAAAACAGAACAGAGGTTGCTCACGCAACCCCTGTTAGTTGGGTGACCGTACATAGTGAGTGTTATGTGAAGTTGGGGTAGGGTATTGAAAGTGCATGAATCCTGAAACGAGTTCAGGATGACGGGAGGATAGACAGTGGTAACGTATTGATCCCCCGATTGGGTCGGGGACAAGGCTCAGGATGACGGAGGGTGTGGGTGGTAGTACCGCGCGAGCCAAGCATCACGAAACTCGTAAAACGTGCCGTCCTCTATGCTGGCACGCATTTGGTCGACAAGCCCAACTATAAATGTTTCATTATGGATTGACATGAGTGTATTTGCCAGTAGTTCCTTTGCACGAAAAAGATGCTGTATGTACGCTTTTGTGTAGTTTTGGCAGGTGTAGCATACGCAGTCTTCCATAAGCGGGCTAAAGTCTTCCCGGTATTTCGCAACACGAATGTTCTTACGACCATGCGGGGTATAGAATGCTCCGTTTCGAGCAACCCTGGTTGGCGACACACAATCCAGTGTATCGACACCATTTTCAACCGCGGCAAACATATCGTCTGGCTCAGATATACCGAGCATGTGTTTTGGGCGGTCTTCTGGCAGAATTTCATTACACCAGCGAACAATTTCGCCCAGCCGCTGTTTCTCTATAGCCCCGCCTATACCATAGCCATCAAACTCTCGCTCGGCCATCCACTGCGCCGTTTCACGACGCAAGTCTTCGTAGTTTGCGCCCTGCAACACCCCAAACACCGCCTGATACGGTCGGTCAGGGTGGAGTTTTCTGAGCCGTTGCATTTCTTTCAAGCTCCGTTCTGCCCATGGCTGTGTGCGTCGGCGCATGGACTCTTCCTGATACTCACGCGTGTCCATCAGCGAGGTTAGTTCATCAAACGCAAAGCACATATCCGCACCAATACCATGCTGTACTTGCATACTGTGTTCTGGCGTAAAACGACGCATAGACCCGTCGAGATACGACTTAAAATTCACGCCGTCGTCATCTACCCAGGCCTGCCGCTCTTTACGCGGCGCAATCACATCATCCGCCGCAATGCCTTCTACTTCCATACTGAGTGTTTTTTTGAAACCACTGCCAAGCGAGAGCACTTGAAACCCGCCACTATCTGTGTATGTTGGGCAATTCCAGTGCGTAAATTTTGCGAGCCCACCAGCCTTTTCTATCAGTTCCTGCCCGGGCTGTAAATACAGGTGGTATGCGTTTGCCAGCATCACCTGCGCTCCCGTGGCATGTACTTGCTCTGGTGTCATAGCCTTTACACTTGCCTTAGTACCAACTACTACAAACGCTGGGGTTTTGACGTCACCATGGGGACTATGGATCACGCCGCTCCGCGCCAAAGTACCATGAAGACGCTGCCTAACTTCGAAGTAGAATGGACGCTTCTCACTCATGGGAGCTATCCGCGAACTCGTGCCGGTTTGTTGACCGCCTCACCCGTTTCTAGTTTTTTGCGTACCCGTATAGAAGCAGCTATAGACGCACCTATGATGCCTATGCCGGCCAGCCCCGGTATGAGTTCCGGTATATGAAACAGCGCGCTAAAAAGCATAATAAGCGCCAGTACAAACACCGTGTAGTGTGCGCCGTGCTCAAGATAAATAAAGTTCTTAAGCGTGCCACGTCGTACCATAAACACCGTCATAGAACGTACCCATATGGCGCCTATGCCAAGTCCGGCCGCAATAAGCACCACATTGCTTGTAATGGCAAATGCCCCTATAACGCCGTCAAAGCTAAAGCTTGCGTCCAGAATCTCAAGATATATAAAGCTCATAAACGCTGCAAGACCGACCTGTTTTGTGGCCGATTTTTTGGCATCAACGCCCTGATATTTTTCTATCCAGCGAATAGCACCATGTATAAGCAGGTATGTGAGCGTACCGAACCCACCGGCCATAAATGTTGTCTTGGCATGAGAGTTAATGGGTAGCGAAGCAACTGAAAATAGCATTATGGTTGTAACTACAGACGGCCACGCCCAGTGAGACAGTTTTTTAAGATGCTTTTCGATATGCTTAATCCACATGGTGTGCCGCTCATCACTAAAGAAGAAATGAAACGCAAGCATAAGCAGGAACGCTCCACCAAAGGCCGATATAGTTGGGTGCGCCTCTTCAAGATGATGTGCATACTCTTTGGGGTTGTTTAGGGCTAGGTCAAGTACTGTTTTCCAGCCAAGGTCTGCGGTAATGGACACAATGAGTATAGGGAACACTACGCGCATACCAAATATGGCAATAAATATACCGACGGTTAGGAAGATGAGCTGCCAGAAATTACTCATACGCTCAAGTACCTTGGCGTTGATGATAGCGTTGTCGAAGCTGAAGGTAAGCTCAACTATCATAAGGATGATGGTGACAAACAACGCACTCCAACCAAGGCCGACGGTTACGCCAATGAGTGTTGCCAGCGTAGCAAATATAGAAAATCCAAATATACGAAAAGCAGAATGCGGGTGAAAAAGATGTTTCATGCTCGGTCTAGTATAGCAAAGGACCTCTCCATGCACTAGCAGGAACTACAGCCATTTGTTTTTGCGAAATAGCAGCACAGCCAGTGCAGACAGGCTAAGCACTATCGCAAGCACAAACGCAAACGCATACTGGTTGTTGGCAAACGGCACTGCCACATTCATCCCCCACAGTCCACCTACTATAGTCGGAATGGTTAGAAATATGGCAATAGAGGTAAGTCGCTTGAAAGTCGCGTTCAGGTTTGTCGTAGCAATCGCATCGTAGGCCTGGCGCATGTTCACAAGCGTGCGCAGCCTCCCTTGCACCTGACCAATCAGCTCGCCAGTGCTGCGTTCTATGTCTTCTATCATATCGCGGTCATCTTCGTAGAGCCGAAGATACTTGCCCCCTAGCAGCGAATTGAATAGTAGTGACTGGGGCTGTAGAGCAGACAGAAACTCATTTAGGTCTTCTTCTAGCTCAATAATACGCACGAATTCCTTTGCGCTCAAACGGGACTGCCGAAGTTCGGCCCGCAGCTGCAAGACCCGACGCGCTACTTTTGTGAGGTGCTTTTCATACGATTTGTTGATTTCGTCGAGCATCCACAGTACGGTTTTGGTTTTCTGCGTCGTCACAAACTCTAGTTGGTCATGCACCAACCGGTCGAGCAGTGTCGTTTCTATACGTGAAACGGTGAAAATATAGTCATTGGTATAAACAATCAGCAGCGGCTCAGTTGCAATTTCTGCTCCCTCGGGGTGGCAATACCGCGTAAAGAGGTAGACAGCTCCTTGGTATGTCTCAATACGCGGCGCTTCGTATATATCTATGGCGTCCTCAAGCGTGTCGCGGTCTAATCCGTACGTATCACTCAGCATGTCGAGGTCTTTTTCTGACGGACTTGTAACAGCAATCCAAGACCCGGCACGAGGGGTGTCGAGTTTTTGCAGTGCTCTTTCGCGTGCGCGACTGTAGTAAATCTGTACCATACAGAACATTCCCTGAGCTTTTTCGCTCGTTTAGCGTCTATTACCGTAAGTGTAACACACTAGTTTCATAAATGAAACCATAATATTGCTTTTTTTGTGTTTTTTTGCTATAATATACTTTACTCGCGGATTGACCACGGGCAAAAGGAGTTTTAGGGAGTGATTTTGAGAGGTAAACAACGCGTTTCAGACGCGCCATATATAGGTACGAAGCCGACGTTCCAGAAACACTACTCGGGTGTCGTCTACTTATTCTGCCTCTTTATGCTCGTATATGGCAACCTCTTCCGGGTAACCGGACAGCTTTTTCCGAACGCTAGCGTCACGCCAATAGCCTACGCCACCAACGAATCCGCGCCCTCCACACCCCAGCCCCCTACATCCACTCAAACCCTTAGCACCCAAGTGGCCGCTGGCGCACCCAACCAGCCAGCAGCGGTTGCGACCATAGAAACACCAAAAAGCTGCACGAGTGCTGGCTACACCCTGCCGAATGCACTCAGTCTCACGTCGACCGCCACAGGCCTAACGAGTGTCATTGACCCGCCTACGCACTATGAGGTATATGGTAGTAGCCTTTCCGCACTCCGCATCGCTGTGCTGAACTGCCCTGCGCGGCGTGCCGCCGGCTCGTATCACGCCCTCACCGCCTATCAGCTTAATTGGGCATACACGCCTGTGGCTACAAATGGTGTTTGCCACTTAGAAAATGTTCGGGTCGGCTTGCACGTCAATCAGTTTATGCCAATGTTTTCACCCGGGAGCACTACACCGCCATCGGTGGCTTCCACCTGGGATGCGTATAGCCAGGCACTCAAAACCCACGAAGACGGTCACACCGCTCTGGATATAGAGTACGCTACCAGGCTCGCTACAGCGCTCCAAAACACAGGCAACATGGACTGCGCCACACTAACACGCCAAACTCAAAGCATTATAGACAGCCACGTTACCATGCTCAACACGGCAAATGAACTCTACGACTCACAAACCAACCACGGCGCCACCCAAGGCGCAGTATTGTAAACTATCATATAGACGATATGAGATCATTACTAAGAGAGCTACCCCCGACGCTAATGACAGCAGACGGAAGCGTCAAATGGGCAACATTTCGCGCTCCAGATAACACGTTAATCTATCGACGGCCTGATGCTCCAGATGAACTAACTGAAATAGCGCTTGAAGCGGCCTTTACATGTCCTGCCAAGGATACGTTTCATGAGACGGGAGGGTTTTCAGATGTTTATCGAGTTGAGGCGCAGCAAATGGTCTGGGCTGTAAAAAAAGCATATTATATCGGCAGAGAGCCTGATTTGCATCATGGCTTAAGCGCACTAAGGGCAAATATAGCCGTAGCGGATGGGCTTGAGCGTCTATCGCAAAACGGTGAGAACATTATCGACAATACAGTACCAGGAGGCACGCTAACACGGTACGGTTTTAGTGCGCCAAAGTATTCGGTGCTATGCGTGCCTGGTCAACCTAACTACCTAAACGGTAGGTCACCAGCTCTTGTAATGGACTTTGTAGCCGGCGTCGAACCGACGAACCAAGATCAAATACCGCCTATTGTGCAAATCGAGACATTGCTAGAGAGAGCGTCTCGAGTTTCGGGCATGCTAGATTCATCTTATATCGATTATGATACTCGTAAGGACGGTTCGCCACATTATAGAAATTTTATACTTGGTCCAGCTGTTCGTGATGAGCAGACGGGCGTGCACTCAAAAAGCGTAATCAAGATTGATAGTTTTGCCAGAAAACCGATTAGTTTTTGAGATTTACTAGTCCTTTAGTACGTTTGCGTTTGTTGGGGTCGAGTTCGCGTTTGCGGAGACGTAAACTTTGGGGAGTCACCTCTAGCAGCTCGTCGTTTTCGATGAAGTCAAGGCACTGCTCTAGGCTATAGATAGTTGGTGGCGTGAGCTGTACCACGCCGTCACTGCTTTTACTGCGCATGTTGGTAAGGTGTTTTGCTTTGCAGATATTTATTTCCATGTCTTCGCGCTTGTTAGCGAGGCCGATGATTTGCCCGGCGTAAACCTGCGCAGCCGGACCAACAAAAAGTGCACCACGCGCTTCGGCTGTCTCTAGGCTATATGGCATAGTCGTACCCGTTTCGAAGGCAATGAGCACGCCATTTCGCAGCTGTTCGAGCGCCTGACCAACCGGCGCATAACCAGTCACCAGCGTGTTCATAACTATAGTGCCTTTGGTATTTGTAAGCAGTATGTTGCGCATACCGAGCAGCGCGCGGGTGGGCATTTCGTATATAAGCTTGGTAACGCCCTTGGGGCTGGCAAATTGTTCTTTCAGCGTGGCGCGGCGCTGGCCAAGCTCCATTTGCACCGTACCGACATGCTCGGCTGGCACCTCTATAATGACTTCCTCCACCGGTTCAACCTCTACGCCGTTTTCGACGTGCGTTACAACCTGTGGACGTCCAACCTCAAACTCGTACCCTTCACGGCGCATGGTTTCTATAAGCACACCCAGGTGCAGTTCGCCGCGCCCAGCCACCGTAAAGCCAATTCCATCATCGCTCACCTGCAAACCAACGTTTGTTTCTAGTTCTTTTTGCAAGCGTTCGCTAATTTGGCGCGACGTATTGAACTCGCCTTCTTTGCCCTTAAACGGACTGGTGTTCGGACCAAGGTATATACGCAGTGTCGGCGCCTCAACTTCTATGGTTGGCAGCGCTTCGGGCTGCAGTGCGTCGGCAATGGTCTCGCCTATTTGCGCACCGGCAACGCCGGTAAGCTGCACAATGTCCCCGGCCACACCTTCGGGCACTTCGTATTTACTGACCCCCTGACTCATAAATACTAATTCGACTTTGGCTTTCGTGGTCGTGCCGTCCTTTTTGCACAGCGCCACTTGGTCACCAGCCTTCACTCTGCCGCGCGTAATCCGGCCTATGGCGTACTTTCCCTTGAAGTTGTCCCACGCCAGTGCCGTCACCAGCATTTGGAACGGCTTGTCGACTTCAACTGTTGGTGCCGGGATTTTCTCAATAACCGCGTCGAACAATGGGGTTAAATCGGCCTCTGTCGTCGCGTCATCCGGGACGGAAACCCAAGCTTTGCCCTCTCGGCCAATGGCGTAGTACACCGGGTAGTGCAGCTGGTCTTCGTGAACGGCGAGTTCTAAAAACAAATCAGCTAGTTCATCCTCTACCTCGGCAATGCGCGAACCGGGTTTATCTATTTTGTTAATCACCACAATAGGCTTGAGTTCCGCCTCAAGCGCCCGTTCCAGAACAAATTTGGTCTGGGGCATAGGACCTTCCTGTGCATCGACAATCAGCAGGCAGCCATCGGCCATGTTCAGCGTACGCTCCACTTCGCCCGAAAAGTCAGCGTGGCCGGGCGTGTCGACAATGTTTATACGGTAGTCACCGTGCTGCACCGCCGTCACCTTTGCCGTGATAGTGATGCCCCGTTCGCGCTCTTGGTCCCCGCTGTCCATGATGAGCTCTTGGCTCATTTCGGCCTGGTTTTCGCGAAAGGTATGGCTCTGTTTCAGTAGCCCATCAACTAACGTCGTTTTCCCATGATCAACATGGGCGATGATAGCAATGTTGCGGATTTTTGATGGGTCTTGCATAATTATTGACTATTTTTAAATATTGTGTTATAAATATATCATGTCTTCTGTTCCAGAATTATCCATTGGCTCTAGAGTGGTATCCTATCCTACTTTAGAGGACGACTTATTGCGATTAAAATTCGACCTTACGCCATCGAATGGCATTATTACCGAACATGCAACGTATACTCTGCTTGACAGAAGAAGTTGTCGACTATTGAGGAATTTTATCACAGATTGGCTGCCGACTCAATTCGAGAAGCCTGAAGTAGTGCGGCGTCAATGGAGACCGGGTCAAATACGACAGTTTTACGGAAGTAGACGCCGTGTTAGAGAGATAATTCCAGCCGGGACTATTCTGGAAGTAGCTGGCCCCACACAGGGTGCTGAGTCAATGCCTGCTTTATACAAATTGGCTCCAACATATGTCACGAACATAGCCGATCAAAACGAGCAAGGTAACGTTGGCCCTGTCGATTTCAAAGCTGATGCGCGAAGTCTTCCTTTTTGCGACAATTCTTTAAGTGGTGTATTTATTTCATGTCTACCGGGAGCAATGAGAAACCGTTCTTCAGATTTAAAGACACGCACTTTACGAGATGACGCTATGCTCGAAGCTACCCGAACACTTAGGGCGGGCGGAATACTAATGTGGATAGGCGGAACACAGGCGGACTTTGACTTTGCGAAAAACGCATGCGGATTGGCTCCGCTACATATAGAAGCAACCACCCACTACAATTGGCCGCTAACTAAGCGACAAGTTCCTGTACCAAGCCTGATAATAAATGGCGCATACATCAAATAACGTAAGGTGTCGCGTTTGTTTTACGGCCGTAAATTATGATACCTCGTCCAACTATTTCCTAGTTTCGTCGCGAATGGTGCCGATGAGCTCCTCTAGCACGTCTTCGAGCATGGCCGCTCCCGTTACAATCCCGTGGGTGTTGACCACCTGCGCAACATGCGACCCAGACTGCTGCATGCTGAGTAGCGCGCTGCGCAAGCTTGTGCCGGGGCGAATCATGCCAAGTGGCCGTATGTGGCTCGGAGCCAGCGGTTCATGGGCTTTTTCGTCTGCAAACTGCAGCACATCTTTTATGTGCAAATACCCGCGCAGTGAGCCCTTTTTGCCCGGAACCAGAAATCGTGAAAAACCGGTGGTAGCGCAGAGATTTTCTATTTCTGCTGGAGTCGGATGCGCAGAAGTAACAATGAGCTGGTTGAGCGGTATAATAACCCGCTTCACGCTATGGTCTTCAAGGTCAAGGGTGTTCGATAGCAAAGACTCTTCCTCGCGACTCAGCAGCCCTTCGCGGTGTGATTCTTTGACAAACCCAGCCACTTCGTCACGACTAAAGCTGCTCCGAATTTCATCACTTGGGTGGATGCCCATTGCTCGCACGGTAGCATTTGCCAGGGCATTCAGTGTCACCACCACGGGACGAGTCATCTTCACAAATAAGTGTAGGGGCGGAACCAAAATGAGTGCTGCTTTCGTGGATGTAGCAAGCGATATATTTTTCGGTATCATCTCGCCAATAACAACGTGTAAATACACCATTAGCGATAGCGCAACCGCAAATGCTATTGGGTGATTCCATGCCGCCGACACGCCCAAAGCATGCAAGGGCTCTTCGAGCAAATGCGCAATAAGCGGCTCGCCAGCAGCACCAAGCACCAGACTACAAACAGTTACGCCTAACTGAGCGCCGGCAAGCATAAGCGATACACGCTCCATGGCGTGCAGCGTGACTTTTGCGGTACGCGAACCGGCCAACGCTGCGAGCTCAATATTGCTCCGACGGGCAGAAACAAGTGCAAACTCTGCTCCCACAAAAAAAGCATTGCCCAGTAACATCATGATGGTAATAAAAAGCCCCATTTCTACGCTCATACCGTCCCCTCACTTGTTTCACCAGGGGTACTGAGCAGTAACCGTATACGGTCTATCCGTCGCCCGTCCATACGTTCAACTGTGAGCAGCGCAATCATTTCGTTGCCTTCTCGGTCGACACAGCGCAGTTCCGCCCACTCGCCAACCGCGGGGATTTTCTCTAGATGATGCAGCATCAGCCCACCAATGGTCTCAACTTCTTCTTCCTCGGGCAGAAAAATCCCCAGTTCTTCTCCGACTTCGTCAGGACGCAGCAGCCCCGAAAGCAACCATGTTCCATCGCTCATAAGCCGGATATCGGAGCGTATGCGATCATGTTCATCGTGCACCTCTCCCACAATTTCCTCAAGCAAATCTTCTATGGTCACCAGGCCGTCCATACCACCAAACTCATCTATAACTATCGCCATCTGGAAGCCTCCAGCCCGAAGGTTCTCGAGAAGCGGCTCAAGCTCTATAGTAGATGGCACCAAAATGGGTGGCCGCATAATATTACTGAGCGCAGTCTTACGGCGATCTGCTCTTGCCACGGCCAGCGCGTGTTTTATATGCACAAAACCAACCACATCATCGAGGCTCTGCCCGTAGACAGGAAAGCGCGATAGCCCTGTGTGCTTGGCAAGCTCAAACACATCACTAACATATGCGTCTTTTGGCAGAGCCTTTACACGAACTCGTGGGGTCATGACATCAAGCGCCGTGAGGTCCCCAAAGTTCAGTGAGCGCTCGAGCATAATGGCCGTTTCACGGGGGATAGTTCCCTTTTCGGCCGAGCGACGAACAAGCGAGATCAGTTCGTCGGCCGAGCGAGCAGATGCCAGTTCTTCCTGCGGCTCTATGCCAATCTTGCGTAAGAATGCGTTCGCACTTCCATTCAGCACACGAATCGGCCACCGCATAACAGAGGTAAAAAACAGCAACGGATCCTGCACGCGCTTAGCGGTTGCGACAGGCTTTGCGATAGCGAGATTTTTGGGTACCAGCTCACCAAATATCATGGTGAGTGCAGTGGCAAGCACTAAACCAAGTAGCACCGCAAGTGTTGTGACGAGTTTCCCTGAGATACCCAGAGCTTCTAGCCATGGACGAATCAGCTCCGATATGGCAGGCTCTGCCAAAAACCCAATCAGGAGGTTTGTAATAGTTATCCCCACCTGCGCGCTCGAAAGCTGCGTCGAAAGCGTAGTCAGCGCCCGCAGTACTCCCTTAGCCCTTCCGTCGCCTCTGGCGGCCAACCTTTCTACCGTTGTGCGGTTCACCGCTATTAGTGAAAACTCAGCCGCTACAAAGACACCGCACGCGAGTATTAGCAGCAGAGAAGTAAAAAGCAAAACAAATTCTATCATCTCTTAATGTAGTGACAGTATACCATAAGCCAGTTTCACTATTGACGCAACCAACACGCATACTACACCTTTGGGGTATCCCATATTTCTTGGCAGATAATGCACCAAAATAGTTCATTAACATGTATTCGCTGATTATGAGAATAAATTATTATTTGTTGTGATAAATATCACACACTGTTGTAAATAAAGTAACGTCTTATTGGCCTCTGGAAATATTGCATAATAACACTCGTTTTGCTTGACTCCAAAATGCTTATGAACTAGCCTTACTGCCACGTGCCCAAAACTTTTTGGTGGAGTTTTGACGCGAGCGGTCCTCCCTGGCTCTCAATACTATTCGCCGGGATTGTACTTGGACTGCGCTTAAGGAGGGTATTTATGCGTAACACCGTATTATCAGCGGTCGCACTGGCGACCGTACTCTGTGGTATCACCATGCCACATGCATCAGCTCAAACGCTGGGCTTTCAACAAGATAAAGATTTTGTCAGCACAGTCATGCTGGCCAGCACTGACGACGCAAACGAAGTGAAGCAAACAGAGGAGAAAAAGGTAAATGAAGTAAAACCTGCCCCTTCCGATGAACCTGCAACTCCAGCGCCAGTCATGGTAACGGTACAGCCGGGTGATAGCCTCAGCAAGATTGCCGAAGCTCATGGCACCACCTGGACGCGCCTGTTTTTCGCCAACACGGCCATTGCAAATCCAAACGTCATTAATCCCGGCGACCAAGTTCGCGTGCCTAGGGCAGATGAAGTATTAGCCGAGCGGCCATTGCCTCAACCCGTTGTGGTTGCAGCACCCGTGACAACAACCTACCGCGCAGCAGCCCCCCGGTCGGCAGCACCGGCTACGAGCTACCCCGTTAGTGCCAACGCTGCAAAAGCTTACATATACTCACGTGAAAGCGGCAACAACCCAAATGCTACTAACCCCACAGGCTGCTACGGCCTTGGTCAGGACTGTAACGGTGTGCTTAGAACTTCCTGCGGCGCCGACTACGCCTGCCAAGATGCTTACTTCGACGGCTACGCGACACGCCGCTACGGCAGCTGGGAAGCCGCCTACGCATTCTGGCAAGCTAACCACTGGTGGTAAAAAATACACGCATTTCGCACTCTACCGCTCATGTGCATTTTCTCCTTGAAGCACGGAAGGAGCCGTACTCAGGTACAGCGAGTCAGTACTGGAAAGGAAAAATGTGCAGGAGCCAAAGAAGCCAGCAGTGCAACGAGCTTCGCTCGTTGGCAGGCTGGCTGGTGCGAAATGCGTGAAATAAAGAAGGATGGAGCCGCTCCCCCTCCACTTCATATCCGAAATAAATTCGAATATTTGTTTCACCCCCAAAAGATTGCCTATCAGCTCGTTTGCTCCGCTTACTGTTCGCTATAAAATATCCTTGGATTAAATCTAGGATATTTTTATTTTTTTGCACCAGTATTACATTAGTGTGTGTTTTTGGTGTGCCTGGTAACATTTGTCTATTAACCATAATTCAGTAGAGACGGGGATTGACATTAGCATAAACCATTACGTTCAGCTATCCTCTGAAACGTAGTATCATCAATATCGCCCTTGTCTAAATCTTGAAGCAATCGCTCAAGTTGCTCAGCTTTCTTGGACCTTCCCTCGGCTTCTTTTAAAGCCCCCTCAGCATCCATAAGGCTCCTTATCCCACCCGGGGTATTAGAGAGGTCTCTGAGTCGAGCAGCTACGTCCTGATAAGGTTCCTCAGCGGGCGATAGTTCACTCATGGGTAGTAGTATAGTATACCAAAACACTTTATTCTACTGCAATCGCAATATAATACTTTCTTTATTCCTACAAACTTAATTGCACCGGGCATGCTTCGTGATTCATGATTCTTTGCGAGTATACTTATATATATGGACACGCGGCCGTTGGCGGAGAGGATGAGACCGGGGAAACTCGACGATGTAGTGGGGCAGGCTCACTTAGTGGGCGCGCAAAAGATTATCCGGCAAATTGTGGAGAACAAAGAGCCGACTAGCCTCATCTTGTGGGGGCCACCCGGTACGGGCAAAACCACGTTGGCAAGGATTATTGCGGCCGAAACGGGTGCCGAGTTTGTAGAAATTAGTGCCGTCACAAGTGGTAAGGCAGATGTGGTGAAAGTAATCGACCGGGCAGAGCAAAACCAGCGGCTCGGCCTGCAAACAATTTTGTTTGTGGACGAAATTCATCGGTTTAATAAAGCGCAACAAGACGCATTTTTGCCACACGTAGAGGCCGGCACCATTACGCTCATAGGTGCAACCACCGAAAACCCGAGCTTTGAAGTCATCAATCCCCTGCTTTCCCGTGCCCGCGTGCTGATACTGGAGCCGCTGAAACGAAGTGAAATTCTGGCCATTTTACAGAGAAGTGCAAAGCAAATGAAGTTAAGCGCGAAAGTTTTGCCCAAGAAATCGCTGGAGCTACTAGCCGACTTGAGCGGTGGTGATGCCCGTGTGGCACTCGGCAACCTAGAGCTTGCTCAGCGGCTGGCGCTCGGCAAAACCATTACGCCAGAACTGGTGGAAACGGCTGCTCAAACAAAGCTACCTGGCTACGACAAAAAGGGCGAACAGCATTACAACATCATTAGCGCGTTCATAAAAAGTATGCGCGGCGGCGATGCCAATGCGACACTGTATTACCTGGCACGCATGCTGCAAGCTGGCGAAGACCCAAAGTTTATTGCCCGCCGGATGGTGGTCTTTGCCAGCGAAGATATTGGCCTAGCGGCGCCTGCTGCGCTCAATTTAGCCGTCTCAACATTCCTCGCGGTCGAACGAATCGGCCTACCGGAAGCCGAAATTAACCTCAGCCACTGCGCTGTGGTGCTGGCTAAGTCACCAAAAAGTCGTGAAAGTTACGACGCGTGGGGCAAAGCAAAAGCCGCCGCCACACAGTACCCCGACCTGCCCGTCCCGCTCGGCCTCCGTAACGCCCCAACCAGCCTCATGAAAGACCTCGGCTATGGCAAAGGTGCCAAATGGGAAGCCGGCTACCAACACCCCAACGGCTTCCTGCCGCCCGAACTAGCTAGCACCGACTTTTTCAAATAACACATTTTCCCAGATGAAAAGGATATGCCTTTTATTACTTTTTGAAAAATTATAAAAAGTTCTTGTTAAAGATGTCTTTCAGTAGTGCCGTCGGAAGGCCAAGAATGGTGTCTTCGGAGCCTTCTATATGGTCGAGGAGGCTGCCGATATGCTGAATGGCGTAGGCGCCAGCCTTGTCGGTATAGTCACCCGTGGCAAGATACGCCTCCACGGCCGCTTCATTAAAGGGTTTTAAATACACCCATGCGTTATCGTAGGTGACATGCTCAAAGTCTTCGGCTTTGCATATAACCACCAGCGATGAAGTAACCTTGTTTGGCGCGCTTGTGATGAGCCGCCACATTCGGCGTGCGTCGTCGATGTCTGCAGCCTTACCAAGTTGCGTTTCGCCCACGCTTACAATGGTATCGCTGGCAATGACGATTGCGTCCGGGAAGCGTTCTGCAACGGAGAGCGCTTTTCCCCGGCCAAGTTCCATAGCAATTTCTTCAACTGGCCGTGTTTCATCAAGGTATTCCTGAAAGTCACTCGGTACCACCGTAAAATCCCAGCCCATTGCGTTAAGCAATTCCTTCCTTCGCGGCGAGGTACTTGCCAAAATAATCTGTCGCATAGAACGTAGTATACTAAACATAATGAGCGATAGTATTGACATTCAGAAGTTGACCAAGCTATATCAAGGCACAACATCCCCAGCGCTCGATAACCTAACCTTACGGGTTAGTCCAGGTGAAGTGTACGGGTTTCTCGGGGCAAATGGCGCGGGCAAATCCACAACCATTCGGCTGCTGCTGAATTTTATCCAACCCACCAGTGGCACGGCGAGCATAATGGGCTTGGATATAGTGAAAGACACCGTGGCGGTTAAAAAACACGTTGGGTACCTGTCAGGTGAAATTGCGCTATGGCCGCGAGTAACCGGCAACGAAATGTTTTCGTATCTGGGAAAACTGCAATCCCAGGTGAAAAAGGATTATCTGGCCGAGCTTATTCAGCGGTTTGAAGCCGAGCCAGAAAAGCCAATTGGCGAACTCAGCAAAGGCAACCGCCAAAAAATCGGCATCATTCAAGCGCTTATGCACCAGCCCGACGTCCTCATACTCGACGAACCGACGAGCGGTCTCGACCCGCTTATGCAAGAGGTGTTTTATGCAACCATTCGCGAAGCCAGCGCACGCGGAGCGGCTGTATTTGTCAGCAGCCACAACTTGGCCGAAGCACAGCGGATGTGCGATCGGGTCGGCATAATCAAACATGGTCGGCTCATACACGAGCAATCGGTAAAAAACGATGAAAACCTGGCAAGTACAACATTTCGGGTTGTTCTGGCGCACCCCAAAGATGCCGATAAACTCCGCGCCAATCGGGCGCTCAAATTTATTTCGCACGAGGGTCACACGGTGGTACTACAACCAAAGAAAACCATTGCCGAGGCACTCGCAGTACTCTGCACCTGCAGCATCACAGCGCTCACTACCGAACAGCTAAACCTAGAAGACGAATTTTTGGAATACTACGGAGACGGCGCATGAAAAGCACAGAGACAAGAGTCATGAGACATGAGCCAAGGAGTATTACATGCTAGATGTTGTTTTGTGGGAGCTGCGCAGGCGTCGAAAAGCTATACTCTGGTGGACTATTGGCAGCGTTGTAATGACTTTTGTCATTTTGGCGCTGTTTCCATCTATCCGTGATAAGGCTGCGGATATGAATGCCGTGATAAACCAAATGCCAAAGGAGCTGCGTGGCCTGAAAACCGGCGGAGCAGCCCAGATAGACGTGGGAAACCCAGCCCAGTTTCTCAATTCCCAACTATTTTACATAACACTCCCTATGATATGGATTATTCTTGCCATTACTCGAGGCGCGGGTATTCTGGGGCGCGAAGAACAAGAACACACCCTAGAGCTTCTGCTAGCGCGGCCAATTGCCCGCGGCAAGTTACTACTTGGCAAGGCACTTGCACTATTTACCGAACTCGCCATTGTTACCTTAGTCACCTGGTTGGTGCTTATTCTGTTTGCACCAGTTTTTGAGCTGCAGATTGGCATTTGGGCGCTTACACTTGCCACGTTCTACGCTGGGGTATTTTCGCTAAGTTACGGTTTTATAGCATTTGCCTTGCAAGCCGCAAGCAAACTCACAAAGCGCGCAGCCACGACCGTTGCCGTCACGCTTGGGTTTGGCGGCTACATTCTTGCCAGCCTCAGCAGCCTAACCGACTGGCTTGAATATCCGGTCAAAGCCGTCCCGTACCACTACTTTGACATACTCAGTGTCCTCGAAAATAAACCAGCCCCACGTGGACTGCTCATCTACCTAGCAATAACGTTCGCGCTCGGAAGCTTGGCAGCGTATTTCGGCTTCCGGCGCCGCGATATAGACTAGGTATCTACAGGCTGCTGTAATCTGCCATCTGTGCCGCAGCTTGGTAGGTCTGATGCAGCCCGCTTATTTGTGGCAAAACGAGGTTGTCAAAGGCCCAAACAGGTACATACGCAAAAGCTGCAACAAAGGTGGCTAACAGAAGAAATCTCATTGCCAGAGATAATACCACAGCCTTCCTCGCAAGAAAATTGCTCATGCTCAAAAAAACCTCTCCCTTGAGCCAAGTCCAGAGATTTGTTATACTTTCCCCTGTTCAGTGGGGATTGGCCAAGCGGTAAGGCACTGGGTTCTGGTCCCGTGATTGGGGTGAAAGCCGCCTGTGGCGGGTTGCAAGGGAGTCCGCTCTTGCAAACTGGTTTGCAAAGATGTGGCGACGGGCATGCCGAAGGTAGGTCGAATCGAACCCCTCGTACGTTATAATGTGAATGTTAAGCATTGGGGATTGGCCAAGTGGTAAGGCAACGGGTTCTGGTCCCGTGATCGGGGGTTCGAATCCCTCATCCCCAGCCATACAAATAGAGTCTGCCGTAAGGTAGGCTCTATTTGTATGCTTGAGCAAAGCGGGACTCGAACGCAAATACATCACGTCATAACTGAACGCTCCATGCAGTATATAAAACACAAAAACCAGCAGTACGCTGGCTTTTTTTATACTTCCCAAAACTTCACATCACAACCACGGCAGATTGAGCTGTCTCGCAAGATTCATCTCAAACTGCTAGTAGTTATTATATCATACATTTTTTCTATGCAATCAAACTGTTACATTTTGCCGTTGTGATTTATATAACATGAAATTTTACCCCTGTTAATCGTCAAAAAAACATGTGGTATAGTATGTTTTACGAGTAGCTTAAGCATAAAAAATGCGCCTTTTCGGCGCAACTACTTACTACTTACTACTTACTACTTACTACTTACTACTTACTACTTACTACTTACTACTTACTACTGCGGTGCTTCGTGGAACGGCACGTCGGCTAGCGTGGCACCGGCAGGCGGGGTGTCTGGCGCAGAGATGGGTTCCGGCTGCATGTCTGGGCGCAAGATGCCATTTACTATTCGGTCTACGGTATCTTCGGTCATCATGGCCTTTACCGAATACCCAGAAATGCCCAGGTCACGAAGATCTTTGGGCGCCTCTGTTTCGTTGAGATTAGAGATAACATATACTGGAATATTCTTTCCCCAGTCGGTTCCCCGCATGGTAGCAAGGAGCTGGCCGCCAGATATATCAGGAATCATCAGGTCAAGCAGGACCAAGTCTGGAATTTCTTTTTGTATAAAATAGAGGCCAGTTATGCCATTGTAGGCCACAAAACAGGTATAGCCGAGTAGCTCTAGACGGGTTTTGTATATTTCTGCAAGCGCAGTGTTATCTTCGACAATGATGATTTTCTTGGAGTCGTTTGATGGATTCATATACTTGATTGTAGTACACCATTGCCGCATTTACTACTTTCCACGAATTTCGCACTCGTCCAGCCTGCTCAGATGCGGAGCATCTGACTCCGCTGACTTCTCTCCACCCCAAAAAATCGTTCCGATTCGTTGGGGACCCCGGTTTGGCTCCTGCACATTTTTCCTCTGTAGTACATCGGCCTAGCCTCTTTTCTCGCTGCTCAGTAAAGCATAAAACAAGTTTTTTGCTTTACCTGTGCGGCTGCGACACCACTTCACCGTACCCTAGTACGGTTCGTCCCGTGCTGCGAGGAGAAAATGCACATGAGCGGTAGAGTGCAAAACTCGTGTTTCATCAAAAAAATGTTGCCACCTGCTTGTTTTGGTCACGAAAGTTTACGTTATACTATTTACCATAGAGGAGATTCATATGGCAGATAGTGTAAAAACATGGGGACTCATTGGGCGTGGAAATATTGGTCGTGAGCTTGAACGGCAGATTGGGCAGCAGCATGTCGCGAGCCGGCTCGGTCTGGAGCAAAAACCGCGCATGATAGTAGAAGTAAACGGCATTACAGATGCTAGTGGCAAAATAGACAGTGCCACACAGTTTGCCGATGCAAACATTCCCGATGTTATGTTCCTAGCCATTCCTTCCGGCGGCGATGGCACGTTAGCCTACGGCTATGTATCGACCATCTTAGCAAAAGGCAAAATGGCGGTCACTGCTGAAAAGGGTGCGCTCTCTCATTTCTTCCAGGAACTCAAAACGGCCTCTGTAGATTTCACCCGGTTTGGCATCACGGCGACGGTGGGCGGCGGCACGCGTATGCTGCGTGTGGCCGAGCAGTACAATATAGACCAAGCAAATATAACTGAAATGCACGCCGTTCTAAACGGCACAATGACCGCCATCATGAGTGAGGTTGCCCCTGCCAATGGGAGTGGTATTGCACTCGAAGCTGCGGTGGAGCATGCAGTGAAGGCCGGTTACGCCGAGCCAGGAGCCGACTCACCGCAGGCGGTGTTACGCGGTGAAGCTGAGGGCGACATACCAAAGAAAATGTCTATCATATTTAATACACTCGGGCTGGGCAATACCACCGTCACCCCTGAAATGCTGGCCTTTTCGCTGTCCGACGAAGATATTAACGCTGCCGTTGGTGCTAGCGAGCCACACCGTTTCATTACCTCATTCTACCCTGCCGGTAGCTCGGCAGACCCAGGAACACGGCTCGGTGGGTTTGATGTCACAATCGACGGTTGGCGACTCGTTGCTGGCTTCCGCCCACTCACGGCAAACCCGTTGTTTGCAAGTTTTGCGCCACTTACCCAGGCCGGGAACGGATTGGTGATTGGGCTCGGACCAAACAATAGTGACGGTGTCTACAGTGTTACAGGACCCGGTGCGGGCGTGGAACCAACCGTCAACGCCATGATTGACGATTACGTGCGACTCTCCCGCTTGGAGCAATCTATATGATAGTAATGAAATTTGGCGGCACCTCTGTCGGCAGCGCCGAGCGTATCCGCGATGTCGCACAGCTCGTGAAAGGCTACCAAAAAAGCCAGCCAGTGGTAGTGACCTCTGCCATGACGCAAATAACCAATCAGCTCGAGGAAATGGCGCGACTCGCCACCACCGGCAATAGGAAACGTGTAATTGCGAAAAAACTTGCTGCCGTAAAAGCCGTGCACGACACCGCCATCACCGGCCTACAGCTCGACCCAACCGCCGAGGCCAATTTGCGTGAAATCATAGACAGCAAGATTGCTATTCTGGGAAACATTCTGAAAAGCGTGACTTCACTGGGCGAGCTCACACCGCGGGGACGCGACCTTATTTTGTCATTTGGCGAGCGGCTTTCCATACATCTAGTTGCTGCTGCGCTGAACGCCCAGGGCGTACCGGCCATCGCGGTAAATGCCACCGACTTTCTCGTGACCGACGATACCTTCAATGACGCACAGCCGCTCCTGACCATTTCTAAGAAAAAAGCACAAAAATTACTCATGCCATTAGTCCAAAAAGGTACTGTTCCAGTGGTAACCGGCTTTATTGGCGCCACTCGTGACGGCGTAACCACCACACTCGGCCGCGGCGGTTCGGATTTTTCAGGAACAATCCTTGGCTACTGCCTTGACGCCGACGAAGTCTGGATATGGACCGATGTGAACGGTGTCATGACCAGTGACCCACGCGTTGTGCCGGCCGCGCGCACCATAGAGCGAATGTCGTACGAGGAAGCCTCGGAGCTTTCCTATTTTGGGGCCAAAGTTATTCACCCACGCACCATGATTCCCACGGCCGAGCTGGGTATACCCATTGTTATAAAAAACACCATGAACCCTGAGCACCCCGGTACGCAGATTACTCCCAATGGGGATGCAGCCGCCAAGGGCGCTAAAGCACTCACCCTCATGAAAGACCTTGCCATGATAACCATTCAGGGCAAAGGTATGCGCGGCGTTTTTGGCACCGCATCGCGCGTGTTCGACACGATGGCTGCCGCAAAAGTGAACGTGCTATTCATATCGCAAGCATCGTCGGAAAACAACATCACCATTGTGGTAGAAAAGGCCGCCGGTCAGGTGGCTACCCGGGTGCTGCGACAAGCCTTTGCCAGTGAAGTACGCGCGAAGCGGATTGATTTTGTTGAGTACCATGGAGGCGTCTCACTAATAGCGGTGGTCGGCACGGGCATGCGCCAGCACGTTGGTATGGCGGGCAAAATCTTCACCGCACTTGGCAATGGCAATGTTAACGTCATTGCCATTGCCCAAGGTTCCTCAGAGCTAAATATTACCATCGTGGTCGAAAGTAACGAAGATGCAAAAGCACTGCAGTGCATCCACGATGCGCTGTACAACACGAAAGGAAAAAAGTGATGAACACATACAAAGCTGCCGTACTCGGTGCCACCGGCATGGTCGGCCAGCGTTTTATTGCACTGCTTGAAAATCACCCCTGGTTTACAGTGACAACGGTTGCCGCCTCACCCCGTTCTGCCGGAAAATCGTATGCCGACGCCGTAGCGGATAGATGGGCAATGCACACCGATATCCCAACGACCATTGCGAATCTAACCGTGCTTTCGGTGGAAGATGACCTGCAGACAATTGCGGCCAGCGTTGACGTGGCCTTTTGCGCCCTCGACATGGAAAAAGAAGACATCCGCCGTATAGAAGAAGCGTATGCTAGCGCGGGCGTTGCCGTTATATCAAACAACTCCGCCCATCGCTGGACGCCCGATGTACCAATGATAATGCCCGAGGTTAATTTTCACCATGCAGCGCTAGTAGATGCCCAGCGTAAAAACCGCGGGTGGACCACCGGACTCATTGCTGTCAAACCAAACTGCTCTATTCAGTCATATGTGTCCGTTCTAACGGCGCTGAAAGAATTTGAGCCCGTCAACGTAGATGTCACCAGCCTGCAGGCTATATCTGGTGCCGGTAAAACGTTTGAAACCTGGCCAGAAATGGTCGACAATGTCATCCCCTATATAGGCGGCGAGGAAGAAAAGAGTGAAAAAGAGCCAACCAAAATTTGGGGCGAAGCAAAAGATGGTACAGTCATACCCGCCACAAGCCCGACCATCACTGCTACCTGTATTCGTGTTCCCGTAACTGACGGCCACATGGCTTCGCTTCGGGTTTCATTCCAGAAAGCCCCTACTCGCGAGGCTATTATCTCGGCAGTTGCTGCTTTTGGAAATCCACTGCAAGAGCTACACCTACCGTCGGCTCCATCGCAGCTTATTCAGTACTTTGAGGAAGATAATCGGCCCCAGACTGGCTTAGACCGTGACTACGCAAACGGCATGGGCGTAAGCATGGGACGTTTGCGCCAGCTTGGTGAGCACGAGTGGGCATTCATAACCCTCGCACACAATACCATCCGCGGTGCTGCCGGCGGCGCCATCCTCATGGCCGAACTCCTCGCAGCAAAAGGTTATATCACCAACCGCACACAACCATGAGTCAGACAGAGTGGTATTCAAATAGAGTTATGCGGGGTGACCAATACGGTCGCACGCTGGGTTTTCCGACGGCGAATCTTGATGCGGCAGTACTACTGCATGTAGAAAAAGAGGGCGTGTACGCCTGCCAGGTTCGTCTGGGAAAGCAATCTTACAGGGGCGCTCTTTACCTGGGGCCCCGAATTGTCCTGCGCGAAACCAAGCGCGTTCTAGAAATTCATATCCTCGACTTTGACCAGGAAATCTACGGCGAAACGCTCTCATTTCAGCTCGGCCCCTTCATCCGCCCCCCCATGGACTTCGATAATACCGATGAGCTTAAAGCGCAGTTTTCCAGAGATGTGGCAGCTGTACGCTCGGATGGTGGACGTTAGACGTTGGTGCGGCCGCAGGCCGCTAGGAATCATCCCGCCCACTGGCAGGATACAGCTAGAACGAGCATGCGTAGTCACCCGGCTGTCATGTTGTCTGGCTTTGCAACTACCGACAGGCGGCAAAACTTGTTAGAACGGAAGGAATGACTGCCGGTGGCAGTCTGAGTGGAGTGAGTTGTTTTGTCGGTTGCAAAACTGACAACCTGACACCGAGAGACGAAGCTTTGCTCTGGCTTTTTTGGCCAGCTTTTTTGCCACCAAAAAAGGTGGTCGTGGCGCGCGGACGAGACCGCGCCTGTTAGTTAAGTGGTATGAAGAGACTGTGAGGTGTATTCGAGCACTGACGTCAATGGAGGGGTTGGATGCTGAAACTAGTTCAGCATGACAAAACAAAAAAGCATGGATTGTATCCTAAAAGAACCAAGCATTGCCTGAGCGGGCATATACTTGGTTCTGGAGGAGAGCGAG
>JBGAWL010000017.1:0-19931 GCA_044227625.1 Saccharimonadales bacterium (SeqCode)
CGTTATAGAATAAGGTGATACTATGAAAAAATTGATTGATAGGCCAGTGGTCGTCATACCCAATCTCAACGGCGGAGATGATTTGCTGCTAGCTCTCGATTCGCTATACAAACAGAGCCTAAAACCACATATCATTGTAGTTGATAACGCAAGCTCAGATGGTTCAGCCGATAAAGCTTACGCAAAGTACCCACATATAGACTTGATTAGGCACGAGGAGAATCTTGGCTACGCCGGTGGAGTAAACCCAGGTTTACGTCGAGCAATTGAGATCAACGCCTCATATGTAGCACCCTTTAATGATGATGCAGTTGCCCGATTGGACTGGCTCGAAAGGTTGGTTGCAAACCTTGATAGCCATCCCGAGCAGGGCGCCGTAGCATGCAAGGTTTTGAGGGATGATAGGGTCTCGCTTGACAGTACTGGTGAGTGTATGAGCACCTGGGGATTGCCATATCCACGTGGGCGTAATGAGGTTGACAATGGTCAATATGATACAAACACAAACATATTTGCGGCTAGTGGGGCGGCCAGTCTTTTCCGCGTTGAAACACTCAAGGAGGTAGGGCTCTTTGATGAGGCATTTTTTGCCTACTACGAAGATGTCGACCTTAGCTTTCGCATGCAAAACCGGGGCTGGAAGATCGGCTACGAGCCTAGAGCGGTGGTATACCACAAGATAGGTATGACAAGCAGCCGCATGAAAGGTTTTACGACATACCAAACTCTAAAGAACCTTCCGCTCCTGGTATGGAAAAACATGCCCTTTACACTTCTTTGGCGCGTGCTCCCTCGCTTCTACCTCGCATACACGCTCTTTTTCGTACGAGCCTTCCAGCGTGGGCATGGCTGGTACGCTCTCAAAGGTGTCTTTATGGCTACTGCGCTCATGTTTTGGAAACTACCAGAGATTATAGAACTGGAGGCAAAGCGCAAAGTCAGCTCTCGATACATCTGGGCTATGATGGAACATGGCCTACCGCCAAATGCCAAGGCGTTGCGAACACTTCGTGACGAATGGTGGAAGCTCACAAGGAAGCACCGGTGAGCCATATAGTCATCGATGCGCGAGAATCTGGGACCTCTACGGGTAGGTATATCGATAAGCTCGTGGAGAATCTGCACGATCTTAAGCCCGACCTTGCCGTTACGGTTTTGGCGAAGAGCCAACGCGCTGCGTTTATGCGAGGCATTGCGCCGAGCTTTACGGTAGCGGAGTGTAATGTAAAGGAGTTTACCTTTGCTGAGCAGTTTGCGCTGAAGAAACAACTTCGGTCGCTAAAACCAGACCTTGTTCATTTTGCTATGGCGCAACAGCCCGTCTTTTACCAGGGGAAAGTCATCACAACCATGCATGACCTGACTACCGTTCGGTTTAGTAACCCCGCGAAAAACCCAGCTGTGTTTTGGGTAAAGCAGCGGGTGTATAAATGGCTAAACAGGCGCGTTGCGCGTAAGTCACTTGCAGTCATTACGCCTAGTGAGTTTGTAGGGCAAGATATTTCAGCATATTGCCACGTTCCGTTAGAAAAGATTACGGTCACACACGAAGCCGCCGATACTATTACTGATGCCGCCGAGCCGGTAAACGAAGTGATCGGCAAAAAATTTCTTATGTACACGGGGCGCCCGACGCCACATAAAAATTTGGGGAGGTTGATTGATGCATTTGTGGTGCTACAAAAAACATACCCTGAGCTTGTGCTTGTTCTCGCGGGTAAGAAAGACGCAAACTATTCGCGGCACGAAGAGCGAGTGCTGCGTGAGGGCATACAAAACGTGATATTTACCGGTTTTGTGAGCGAGGGACAGCTTCGCTGGCTGTATGAAAACTGTGCTGCGTATGTCTTTCCGAGCTTGAGCGAGGGATTTGGGTTACCAGGACTGGAGGCAATGGTTCACGGTGCGCCCGTGGTTAGCAGTAACGCAACGTGTTTGCCGGAAGTGTACGGCGAGGCGGCACACTATTTTGACCCCCTAGATACTAGCGACATGGCCGCCAAGATTGGCGAGGTGCTGTACGACGAAGCGCTTCGAAGCAATTTGATTAATAAGGGCAGAGAACAAGCGGCAACATACTCCTGGCGCCGCACCGCGGAACAAACCCTAGAAGTCTACGAAAAGGCACTCGGGAATTAGTAGTATTCTTTCAGTGCAGGGCCCGTGCAGTCGATTGTTAGTGTAAGTTGAGTTTTCCCCTCATTGTAAACAGCTTTACCTTCTTCGTCCGAAGTAATGTATGCACTAGGGCCGCATGTTAAATATTTGTACGAGTACACCCGCACTGTCTTGATGTACGGCCTATCGTCGTTTTGGCTAGTATTATCATATTCAAATTTCCATGGTAGTTTTGTTTCTAGCTGCTTTGCCGATAGCAGGATTTGGTTTACTTCTGCTTCTGTAACTTTGTTAAACATTACATCCACCTGAACAGTGCAGCTGAGGCTGCCCCTTTCATATTTCGCCGAACTGTAGCTACAGAAATTAGCGCTTTTTTTATTACTCGGAGCTAGCCTTGCAGCCTCGTCCGCATAGGCCGTTATGTGTCTCTCTACCCTTTGATAAAGCGCTCTTTCTCTATACGTTTGTACCTGCTTTGCTGCAAACAGCGCTGCAACGATTATTACTAATATCAAGAAAGAACTTTGAGCGGGTCCGAGGTTTTTTTGCCATTTTTGGAATTTTTTTGCGTATGAGGTATTACGTTTTCGATTCTTCATACAGCTATTGTACAACAGCTAGCCGCGTCTACTGCGAAGCGCCGTCAATACAAATAGTGTTACGAAAGCAGTCGTAGCTAGAGCAATCAGCGTTATGGTATTGCTTTCTCTAGTAGTTTGTCTGTTTGGCTTTTCGGGCATGTCCGTTTTTTTGCCGAGCACATTTGTAGCCGCCGTAGCTGCGACGTCCGTACCGTTTTGCATGTCAATGCCGGGGGGCGTTAGAACATAGCCGAAGTATGGCGGTAGGCTTGGGCTTGGTTGTGTCAAACTGAGGCTATTCGTATTTGCAGGGCTATTCGACGAACCTGTCGGCCGAGTAGCTGTGGTCTTTGGTTGTGACGAATCGTTCTCGTTAGCATTGTATTCGGGTGGGATATAGGGCACAACGATACTTTGTGAACCACCAGGTGTACCGGTATTTTCGTCGGGATCAAACGAGATTGGACTTGTCGAGGAAAGCTCGGGCACCGCATCGCTTATGGCTACGTCACGCAGCTCGCTATCGCATGCATCGTCTGCGGCATCGTTGTCTTGGTCAACCCCAAGTGAGCCTACCAGAACGCACGCTTCTTGCCCGTTTGGTGTTCCATCTCCATCAAAGTCATCCTCGTTTTCTGCTACATACACAACCTCTCGGAGATTAACAGGGCTGCCATCGGACGCCACGCCGTAGATGTCGAATGTGTGAAGGCCAGCAGGTATATTGTCTGGAATCGTAAACACAAATGCTTTTGCCTCGTCGTAAGCCCCTTCAAAAAGCATTGTTGGCTCTGAGCGCAAAGTACCTTTTATATTTGTGCCTGGTTTGAGTGCACCCTTTGGCGCGTTCGTAGTGTATGGTTGCTTTTTAACTAGTACATTAATCTCACCCTCCGACCACTTTATTGCTTCTCTGTGGCGCTGTTGTTCTGGAGTGTGTTCAACATCTTTTAGGAGCGAGCTTGTATAGTCTAGGCTTGGTTTGTTGTTAGCTTTCGGCGCAGGCATTGGGGCTGTTAGGTTGGTTGTGCTCGACGTGACTCGTTGCGCGAGCAGCTTGTGGCCTAAGGCCGTGGGATGGTAGCTTTCATTCCCAATGCCTATGGTCTTTGAATATGTTTTGCCACCTGCATGCGCCTGCACCTTAACACCCTTGTCATCTCCCGTCGTCAGGCCGTTCACTCCAGCATTGTTTTTTGGAGCCTCACAGAGTCTATAGCCGTTTAGTGCACTCTCGGTATCGACATAGTACACCCCTGCTTCGGCAGCAGCTCGCTTGATAACACTATTGAGGTAGGTGATTAAGCGCGCTCCAAATTGCACTTCGGCGGCGTTGAAGTGAACATTTGCTCCACAAGCGCCGCCCTCTTTCAGTATTTGGGGATAGCCCACTACATACACCCGCGCTCCGCCACTTTCAGCGAGTACACTTTTGTAGGTTTTCACAAGTCGCTCATACTGACCGAGTATTTGTTCCATGAGTTGTACGCGGTCTTCGTAGTAGTGGTAGCACGTGCCGGCCACTTCCCCCGCAACGCAGGTGGCGAGTATTTTTGCAAATGCAACATCGTTGCCACCGACCGAAAGCAAGATGGTGCGAGGTTTGTATTCGCGAGCAAATACTACTTGCTGTGCATAGCCCGGAGAAAAGCTAGCCTTTATTGCCTCCTTGGAGCTTCTTTTAGTCCATTTTATTCTATTGGTTGTTTGCCCCAAGTAGTCGTCCTCTCTCGTAACCTTCTTCTCTGGGTCTGTTTCTGGGTCCCCGGCGGCCATCGATACATCAAACATCGTTGCGCCGGAGCAGGCGACGGAGTGGCCGTATTGGAAGGCTTGGGCGCCCGCACGGTAAGGGTAAGAGAACCACGAAAGGTGGCATTTGTTCTGCTTCGTATCTGTACCAGCAAAGTACGTTCCTGCGGCACCCTCACCTGAAATGTATGAGTCGCCCATGCCAAGCACGCTGACGTACTCACGGCTGGTGGTGGTTGGCACGCGGAGACTATAGCGCGCAACTTTGTATGCGCTCGGACCGGTGCGGTCGTAAATAGTGTCAAACGTCAGCGTATCGATGCCAGTAAAGCGAACCCGGCGCGGATATTCAGCCGTTGGCAGCACGTCTCGTATGCCCCGTGTGTTCCCCGTGCGGTATTCACTGGTCCAGTAGTCTTTGTACTCACAGCCGTTGTGTTTCGTCGGTTCAAGGAAGTTTGGGTATTGGTCTCGACAGGTTTGCGTATCATACACACGTAACGAAGGCCTTGTGCTACTTCCGCTCGGAACAGAGAAGGTTATTGCAACAAATCGGCCGTCATCGCTGACGGCCAAATTATTCGTGTTCTTATACCCAAAACCATATGCGTACGAAGCCGCATCCCACGCAATCAGCTTCCCTTGAAGCGCTGTAAGGTCGTAGCGAAATATACCTTTGCCCTTCACAACCCCCACCAACCAATCACCGTTGCTTGAATAGGCAACACCTGATGCATTGAAGCTCAGCGCGCTCGAGTCACCTGGTATTTTAATAGTTGTGCTTGGCTGTCCTCTGTACTCGTACACTTTTTTACCCCCGTAGTATTCGGCAAATTTTAGTTGGGCTGGGTCATAGGCGCCAAGACGGATTGCGTTAACTCCGTTCGATATGGTTGAGGTCACGATTGTGTTGGGTCGGTTTGGAATACTGGGCAAAATAAAACCGCCGTAAAACTGGTCGTACGGGTAAGTGCCCTTTGGCCCATCGAGCAGCATACCACCAGCAATGGTGCCTATGGGCGTTTTATATGCACAGGAATCTATCGTGCTTGACCCGTTCGGAAGCTGCATCGGCGTGCAGTCGTAGTTTAGACTTGGCGGTTCTAGATTTTCTGGGAGTTCTGCGACCTTTTCAATTATTGGCTCGGCCGAGCTAAGCCACGCCGTGCGTGGTGATGCGGCCCACACCACTCCCCCGCCCATTACTAGCGCAACGAGACATAAAATTGTTGACCAGAATTTATTCGTTCGACCCATAGGAAACTCGCTTTATTGCGATTATATCCTATTGTACTGTTTGATGCAATATTATTATATTGCTTGTGTTTGTAGTTTACTACTCGGCGAGTTTGAGGACAATGTGACGGTCACGGCCCTCGCCAACAGAGTCGCTAGCTAGTCCTGCCTCGGACGCCACCCTGTGTACGGTGCGGCGGTCGGCGGCGTTCATGGGCTTTACCTCAAACGGTTGGCCTGTTTCTTTCACTTTCTTTACCCACTCCTCTACGGTCTCGGCGAGGCGGTCGGCGCGCTGCTTCTTGTACTCGGCAACGTCTACATTTACCCGGCACAACGTATAGTTTTGGTTCTTGAGTGCGCTGCTGACCAAAAACTGCATGGAACGCATGGTTTCACCGCGCTGGCCAATCAAGAAGCCATTCAAGTGCGTAGATGGTATGTTTAGCTCTATTACTTCATTGTCCTCTGTGGTCGCGTACACGTCCGTGTTTAGGCCATAAAATGACAACAAATCTTCCAGGTACTTCTTGGCATACTGGATTGCCGCTTCAACATCATTATTCATGGTTACCTCCGTTTCTTCTTAGACTTTTTGGAGGTTTTTGTGCGTATTTGTTTTGTGGTTGTAGTAACTATTTCTGCTTCAGGGGTAGATGAATAGGATATTTTACTGCCGCGCTCGGTTTTAAGCGGCTTGTCAGACTCGGCCGCCTCAACAAGCTGCTCGGCATCATCTTCGAGCGCCTTTTTCTGCTGCAAATACGCCACCACACCGCCAGTGAACCAGTACAGACTAAGGGCGGCCGCGAGGTTGATGGTAAAGAAAAACACCATAAAAGGAATAACGTACTGCATGCTTCGCCCGACAGCGGCACTTACTTCTGCCTGGTCGGCCTGCTGACCGTCGCCTGCCGCTTTCAAAATATGTCGGAGCTTTCGTGCCTCTTTGTCTGTCGGCATCAGCTGGCGGCTGGTAAGGAACTGTATGCCGGCGCTGAGTAGCACAAGAACGAGCGCCGGAATATACGCACCTTGGTTGTTTATTGCAACCCGCGAGAGGTCAATAACGCCAAACAGAGAGTTGTCGAAGGCCTTAATATTGCCAGCCAGGTGCTCCATCCAGGGTAGGTTTTGCAGCGGCGCATACGCAAACTGCACAATTTGGTTAGGGTCTTTTATGACCTTAATAAGGCCCATGTATAGACCTATGAGTACAATCATTTGGACAATCAGCGTTGGAAATGCACCAAATGGGTTAACACCGCGCTCTTTGTACAACTCCATCATCATCTGAGCTTCACGCTGCCGGTCACCTTTCGCCTCCTTTTTGATGCGCTTGAGTTCCGGTTGAAGCTGGCGAGTTATTTTCGTCTGCCTTAGCTGCTTCTTTACGAGCGGCCACATAAAGAGCCTAATAACCACGGTAAATACTATGATTGCTAAACCAAAATTGTGCCCGGGTATAATCGCATATATAAGTACGAGCAAATTAAAAATGGGCTGGACAACAAAATCCGTAAACATACTACTCCTTTTGCCCCTCTACTATACCACGTTCTTCTCGGGTAAATCGCGGCGGCAGTGCTTTTGACAACACCCCCTGAAGCTCGCTGCGTAACTTGGGTGGTGTCATTGTGGCTAGCGAGACGTCGTAGACGCTGAGTACGAAATCGTACCCCTCCACTGCGCCCTGAAACTGTGAACGCACCAGCTCGTACACGCGCCGACGAATTCGGTTGCGTACAACCGCCGACTTGCTGACCTTGCGACTAACCACCACAACAACCCGGTATCCCGCTTCGCTTCTTTTGCTGTAGCGCAGCGATAAAAGCCTTCCGCGAACTTGTTTACCGCGATACGTCAGCCGCACACCCCTGGAACCATGAAAACGATTCTCTTTGCGCAGCATGTGAAGTAGGTTATCGAGTAAGTTGTGCGCGGCCCTTGTTGCGGCGGCGCTTTAGCACTGCGCGGCCCGCTCGCGAGGCCATTCTCTTTATAAAACCGTGCTCTTTGGCGCGGTGTCGTTTTTTTGGTTGGTAGGTTCGTTTTGGCATAGTCTCTTCCTAATGTTATTAGCTGACATATAGTATAGCACGGACCCGTTCGCCCAGCGCGCCGTAGCCTTACATATTTGCTATTCTTGCCATAGTATAGCAAAGTTATCCCCTTTTTCCCAACATTTTCCACAGAAGCTACGGTGTTAGCCTGGGGTGTGGATAAATACTACCCCTTGGGGTTCTTTTTTTGCTTGACAAAATAGTTGTAGAAAAAGTTGTGGAAAACTTTCGACTCCTTCAGTATAGTTTACCTAAGAAATGTGGAGCGTACCGTATGAATGCTGTCGATTATGACCGGCTGTGGCAAACTGTTTTGGGTGACATAGAAATTTCTCTTTCGCGAGCAAATTACGTCACCTGGTTTAAAAATACCCGATTGGTTGATTTTGCAGATGGGATCGCGACCATTGGAGTGCAAAATGTGTTTATTAAGCAGCAGCTAGAGCGAAAGTATGCCGATGTCATATCGACTTCGTTAGAAAAAAACGACGTCCACACATCTGGGATTGTATTTAAAATCCAGGCCAGTGCACCCCGGTCTCGCGAGACAGACGAACGGGCAGTATTTCAACAAATAGAAAAAGCTCGAGCTATTACTGGGGCGGGCAATGGGCAACACCGAACCGCAAGCCCCCTCACGCATACTTACCGCCAGGGTCTTAACGAAAAATATCGGTTCGAGAACTTCATTGTCGGGTCTGGTAATGAACTCGCGTATGCAGCCTGCCAAGCGGTTGCCGCTGACCCCGGGGAAAAATATAATCCTTTGTTTTTATATGGCGGCGCGGGAATCGGAAAAACCCACCTCATCCAGGCGGTTGGAACCGCCGTACTCGCAAACCGCCCAGGCTCACACGTTGTGTATGTATCGAGCGAACAGTTTGTGCAAGAGTTTGTAGATGCGCTCCGTTTCAAAAAAAATACCGATTTTGCTGACTACTATAGAAGCGCAGATGTTCTGATTGTTGATGATGTACAGTTTCTAGCGGGCAAGGAAAAGATACAAGAAGAGTTCTTTCACACCTTTAATGCGCTCCACCAGGCAAATAAGCAAATCATTATTAGTAGCGACAAACCACCCCGCGAGATTCCGACGCTTGAGGAGCGACTCCGCAGTCGTTTTGTATGGGGAATGAGTATAGACATGCAAAACCCTGACTTCGAAACACGCTGTGCCATCATCCAGTCTAAGGCCGAGGAAAAAAACACCGTCTTGCCAAGCGATGTCGTTGAATACCTTTCAACACAGTTTCAGACAAATATTCGGGAGTTAGAGGGCGCACTCAATCAGGTCCTCGCGTTTTGTGAAATGCGCGACCTATCACCAAACCTTGCGATTGTGAGTGGCTTACTGGGTTCTTCAAAAAGCCGACCAAAGCATCTGAGCGCCCGGCAAATCGTTGAGCGCTGCGCCAAATACTACCAAATACCCCTCGAGGATATTATGGGACCAAAACGAGATAAAGACATTGTAGTTCCTAGGCAAGTTGCGATGTACCTTCTTCGCAGCGAGCTCCATTTGAGCTTCCCAAAGATTGCGTTGGAATTAGGCAGAAAAGACCACACAACAGCTATTCATTCTGTAGAAAAAATAGAGAAAGAAACCGATTTTGACCCATCGATACGTACAGCTCTAGCAGAGATAAAGGAGCGCTTGTATGCGTAGTTTTGTTTGCGGCTTGTGGAATGGTTGTGGGCGCTTTGTGGATACCAAGCTGCGCTTCGAAGATTTTATGCACAATAACTTGGCGCCTCGTGTGGTGGCTGGGTATAGATTTGGTGTTTTTACCCAGTTTTTTACCTGTATTACCCGTGTGTCTATCCACCGACTAAATACTTGTTTTTCCTCTGTTAGTTTTGGTTTTTCCTCATTTTCCACACCCCTAATAATAACTACTTCTTGGTATAAAAATAATTTTTTCATTAGTTCATTGTGTGGAAAGGCAGCTGTATGAAACTGAAGGTAACCCAAGAAAACCTTACAAAAGCACTTAACTATGTTGCTCGTGTTGCGAACACACGCTCAACACTACCCATTCTTGCAAACGTACTTCTTTCTATAGAAGACAACCGGCTGAAACTTGCAACAACAAACCTTGATATTGCAATCTCTAGCACTATCGGTGCGCAGGTGCAGGAAGAAGGAAGTCTTACGGTGCCGGCACGACTTTTCCAGGAGCTCGTCGCAGGGCTACCGAGTGGTGTGATAGAGCTCGAACAAGACGACCAGCGGCTAAAAATAACAGCTGAACAATATAAATCAGTCATAAACGGTGTTAGCGCAGAAGAGTTTCCTGTAATGCCAGCAATAGAAAAAGGCAGCACATGGACAGTGCCCGCACCCCTACTCAAACAAACCCTTCACCAGGTTTTATTTGCCGCTTCAGGTGACGAGAGTCGGCCGGTCTTAACCGGTGTGTATGTTCGCTCTATTGAAGGGGTTTTGTATTTTGCGGCAACAGACAGCTACCGGCTTGCCGAAAAGCGGCTCAATAACACAAAACAAGAAGTAAACCTTCTTATTCCCGCCTCTGCCTTTCAGGATGTGCTTCGAGTTATTAATGACCAGACCGAAGATGTGACCGTTGTTTGCGATGACCAACAGGCACTATTTCGAGTTGGTGACGTCGAGGTTGTGGCTAGGCTTATAGAGGGTACGTACCCAGATTACCGAAAACTAATCCCAACATCATTTGCTGTAGGAACAACCTTGTCGCGAGCAGAGCTTATTAATATAGTCAAAGTAACGAGTTTATTTGCGCGTGAGAGTGCCGGGAGTGTTGTGCTTAGTGTGGACGAGGCGAGCCAAAGTATATGGGTTCGTGCGGTTGCCTCACAACTTGGTGAAAACAACGCGACTGCCTCTGTCAAAACAAAAGGCACGGGTTCTATTACCCTCAACTCGCGCTATTTACTCGAAGCGCTTCAGGCAATGGAAGGCAAAGAGGTGTATTTAGGGTTTAACGGCAAAGTCGAAGCGGTGCTTTTGTCTGACCCAGGTAGCGACGACTACACACACATTATCATGCCTCTAAAAAGCTAGGCGTAGGCTATACTGACCTCATGATATCGAACGTTCGGCTGCAACATTTTCGGTCTTATAAAGACAGTGCTTTTGAGTTTGGTGATGGGGTAAATATAATTGTTGGTCCAAACGGAAGCGGTAAAACAAATCTACTTGAAGCCCTACTCGTCTTGGCGCGCGGGGGTTCATATAGGGTAGGAGACAACGACTTGATGGCATTTGGTGCTGATTGGTCAAGAATTGACGGTACTGTCGACGGCACACAAGAAAGAAGCATTATTCTCAAGAAAGGCGCCCTGCTCCAAAAAACATACACCGTGGGCGCCAAAACATACACACGTTTGCCAGAAAAACAAAAAATACCAATTGTCCTATTTGAGCCAAATCACCTCATGCTGCTACAAGGACCTCCTGAGGGAAGAAGAATGTACCTAGACGATATTCTTGAACAAATAAAACCCGGTTACAGTGTTTTTCGTAAAAACTACAAAAGAGTGCTCGCCCAAAGAAACACACTCTTAAAAACACCACACAGAACGAAGCAAGAGTTTTTTCCATGGAACCTACGACTCAGCGAACTCGGGGCGGTCATTTACCGTGCACGGCGCGAGCTCGTTGACGAACTCTCGGCCCACCTAAAAGACACCTATAAGCAGCTTGCGGCAACCGACACAAAGATAGGTGTTAGCTACGAGAGTCGTTTGATGGAAATGGACTACGAATCGCAGCTTATGCGTTTGCTTGAAGATAATTATCACTCAGATGCCTCACGAGGGTTTACCTCATTTGGTCCTCATAGAGATGACATCATAGTACGGTTTGGTGGGGTGCCGGCCGCCCTAACCGCCTCACGCGGCGAATCGAGAACAGCAACACTGGCGTTAAAAATACTTGAAGCCCAAATACTTGAACGGACCCGAAACCAAAAACCACTTATGCTGCTGGACGATGTTTTTAGTGAGCTCGACGGCGCCCGTCGCCGTGCTTTGACGAAACACCTTCAACATTACCAAACGTTTATTACCACCACAGACGCAGACATTGTCGTTAAGCACTTCACAAACAGCACGATTATACCGGTCAACTAACATTCTTTAGTATCACTAAAGATAGGTCGTCAAACCGAACTTAGTATATATAATTTATTTTATAATTGTTGGGATCTAAGCCTTTTGACTTTACCCAGGCTTGTATCTCAGTGGTATATTGTGCAAGCAGCTCGGGGGTCATCTTTGCCATCCACCCGGGCATGTATGCCTCAACGGTTAAAACCGGAGTGTTATCTGTCCCTGTGGCTACCCCAGTAATCTTATACTTTGACTCCACGTGGTAAGGGAGGTAGCGATTGATAATGTCCACAGGGCTGGTGTCGTCAGATTTCATAACGGCCATACAATTAAACTCTCCATATATCAGTAACTCTTTTGGTAAACACTGTATAGTGACGGGGTAACCGGAGATGTTTGGATTTTTGCTATTGCCCGACCATTCATAATACACAACATATGATTGTCTCACGCTCTTGATGTCGATAATAAATGACGAACGGTGAATGTCTATAAGGGGGTCGTAATTATCGCCATAAGAACTTTCCCTAACGACGACATCCTTGATATTGATGATTTTGTTGTTGGGGATGCTGGCCCGCAGTACGTTGTACAGGGCTTTACTGATAGCTTTCTTACGATCTTCTGGGGCGGTTATGGCGCCAATGCCCGATATTTCAACACTGTCCTGGGGTTTTCTGTTATTCATTCCGAAAGCCAAAATAAGCGTGATGATTCCAGCCGCTATAACCACAAAGAAAAACAGTTTTCGTTTTTTTGATAGGCCGCTATGGTTATTTCCAAATCTCATCACACTATAATCCTCCCAGTAGAATAGCATCCGTGTAGGCGTAGGTGTAGTCCGAATTGTTCGTCCAGGTATTGAGCGGATACTCCTCGACGGTGTAATTATTGTCCAAAACAAGTTCCGCCCCGCAGCCCGCTTGCCCAATAATAATTTTGTTTCTTTCCCTATCAATACCCAGGACCACGCCGGTGTGTCCATGGCCGTCTCCTCCGCTTGCCCGGCTGAATATTGCGTATACTTTCGGCGTGTGGCCCCCGTCTACAAACCCCGACTTTGTCGCAAGCAGCTGGCTGACCATGAATCGACCATCGGGGAAGGCCTGCTCGCCCTTGGTATATGCGCCCACAAAAAATTCCGTGAATGTCGAACAATTTGCCATGACCCCACCCGAACAGCCAGAAAACCAGAGCATGAACTTCTTACCATTGTAGGTAACCTCATGCAACTTCCTCAGGGAGCTATTCTGTTTTTTTGCAAAGTCAATATACTTTTGCATAAAGGCCTTTGCTTGACTCATGTTCATGCCACCAGTCACTAGATTCCCACTCAAGCTTCCGCAGCTGGAGTTGCTACCACCCACAGCTCCAGAACTTCCAAACTGGCGGTAGATAGTATCAGCGGCGGTTGTGTGTGGCCCGCCGCCTGTCCTTACCGACCCCTCAAAAATCTCTTCAAATACATCTGCTGCAGCCGAAGCAGACTGCGCCGACAACAGTTTGCTCCAGGTTGTTGGTCGGCTGCCACCAGGGGTTGCTTCCTTGTACAGAAATTCGAGCTCAAGAGTAATAAACCGATCAGTGACGTCCGCAGGTGCGCTTTTATAGTTTTCTGGGGACTTACCGTATGCATCCGACACATACTGCCTATAGTCTGCGTTTGCGCCGCTAATAACTTTCAAAATTTCCACACGGCGGGGTCCGTCCCACTGCACCAACCCAAAGCCACTATCTGATGCGCTTGAACCAACCATCGCGTCATAGGTCCTCAATGGCGCATCCCCTTGAATTCTGTAGGGGTTAAACTCAGACTCAACACTCATATTACCCATAATTCCAGCCGCGCCATATCCAGACATGCCTTTCGCTGTTAGCCATCCCCAAATTTTTGCTTGTACACTGTCACCCGTAAGGCTTGTGTCGCAATCGGCGCCAACAGCAGCGTCGTATGCAAAAACGCCGCTGTTATATACTTTTAGTTGCGCGTTGCTCAGTGCGTATGCCGGTGCCGCTGTTGGCCCAAGCACAAGGAAGGCCGCGAACAACAAAATAAATCCAGACAGTACTTTATGCATGAGATAATACCCCAAGATTGTTGCGGCAAGCTGTATTACACAGGGCGCTACAAGGTTGTCTTAAGCATACACTCATACGATGCTGTTTTGTAGTCAGTCCACTGCCCCGTTTGTTTCCCGGGGCTGATGAGTGGGGCAAACCGGAGCAAGGAGCATAATTCATATTGCAGCCAGGCTCCTTCCATTGCTTTGTTTTTGAAAAATTATTGGATTGTTGTTTCGGACCTGCGAGTACAACGCGGGCTCACGCTTAGATTGTTCAACCGCAGTCCTATACGTCTTTGTAATGTCCTGGAGTCCGACGACTCCTTTCGTTCGGACTGTTTTTACTGAAACCATCTGGTCTAGGGAGCTGTTTGTTTCGGACGGCAAGATGAAACTGGTGCTCTCGCCTTCGTCTTCTTGACCAACTCGCGTGCATGAGTCAGCTCGTCCAAGACGACAACTTTCTGCTTCCATCGCCAAAGAGCTATTCACAAAAGCTGCTACTCTGTTCCAACTATCATTGTCTTCCTGGGCGCAGTTTGCGGCTTCGTACTCAGTGGTATACATGTTTGCCTTACTAACGGGGTTAACGGCCCAGACCATTGCTCCGTCAATATCTTCTTTGACAATTTCTGCACCAAAACAAATTTTGGCCCGGTCTGTATACAGGCTGCCAGTTGCATCAAGCAGCAAGGCAGTCTTATCGGCGTTTTCGTAGGGGTCGGCATAGCGGGGGTTGTTTAATACGGCATTCGAAAGGTCAAATTCTGGAAACCCCCAATCAAAGGCTACGTCTTGCTCTGCGGATGCCGTTTGTGTCGGCAACCACGAGGGCAAGCGGAAGAAGGAGGCCGGAAGAGATAAGAGGGAGGCCGTGGCTTTTGATGCTTGGCGCGCCACCGTGGTCTCCTGGGTATTTACGAAGCGCCCCGCCAAAGAACGATAATCGTATGGGTTAAATATGCGAGCAACAAATGGTTGTTTTGTCCACATTTCTTTTTCTTCTTTTTGCCACTGCTGGTTTCGGAGAAGAGCCGTTTTTTTATCGATCGCAACACCGCCGGACGCCATGGCAATTTCGTTGGCGCCGGCTCGCGCCCCATATGCATCAAACATACCACCAAGCGCTCCTCTATGGGGTACGCCAATGGGCGGCTCCTCGGCAATTAGCCGTGGTACGGTATTCTGTATAAAGTTCACGACAATCTGTGTTGCTGCTACGCTTGCGGTGGTAGTGATTCCCTTTAACAACCAACCACCCGGGCCAATTATTACGAGGGCAATGCCGGTAATACCGCCGGCGATTTGACCGCCAATACTACACACAGTATCGGCCTTAAATTTTTCCTCAAGGTTCTTTATCATTGTTCTTGCTGAATTTGAAACCGAAAAGGCCGCTTTTAATGACGGATCGGTGGGGACGCCGCCAGGTTTTCCTTCGAGCGCGTGAATGGCGGCAGCATCAAAGGGTGTTGTTTTTGTAACGGGGTCTGTAAAATTCTCGGTGTATGCTTCGATGCTTTCACGTGTGACATCAGGCGAATTGGCGGCGACTTGCTCGCCCACGGCCATCCCATCCGCACCGGCTTTTACGGCGGGCTCGCGGAAATTCTCGGCATTGATAGTATCTGCATCCTTTGCGACGTCATAGGCAACGCAAATAGCGCCTTGTGCCAGCGCTGCAGCAGTCGCCGCGCCGGCCGCAGAGGTTGCCTTAGCCTTTATGGATGCGAGGCGGGCCTTTGCCGCTTCACTGCGAGCAGCAATTTTAGCGGTGCGGTTTTTTTCGAGTTCACGAAAGGACTTGCTTTTCCGGAGTAGCTCAAGGGTCTTGGCGTCAAGTGAAGCCGCGCCTCGCTGGAGTGGGTGGAACATGGAAGGAACACCATAGTATTTTCGCAATAAACGCATCTGAATAAACGAATTTATTTTACCCGTACCATTCTGACGCACGATGTCTTTTAAGACGAGCTCACGGTTTTTAAGCGGCATGTCTTGCATACCGAACCTGATGGTACCGCCCTCGGAAAACATGTATATTTTTTCGGGCTTCACGCCGTAACGTTCTGAGATATATTTGACGGCCTCTTTGCGGCTTAAGCCCCGAAGATCACTTAACTTCGTTGGATCCAGGCTAACTGCGCGGATTTGACCCGTAAGTCCCTCTGGCAGGATTTTAGTGCCCGTACTCTCTAAACTTGAAATAAGCTTAGGATACAGCCTATATTCCAGCGCATTGAGTCGGGTAGTGCCAACTTTGCCCGTACGCATATAACGATATAGCCGTCCGAGGGTGATTGTTTGACTATGCTCATTCTTCTTGGTTGCGTTCATTAGAATTTGCGAATAGTTAATTGCTTGTGCTGGTAGGATGGCGGTGGAGAAAAATAGCCCTCCGCCCCCAAGAAGCGCCCCGAGTACACCTCCGGCGACTAGGGAGCGGCGCTTTGTAACTAGCCCGGCGAGGCGACGAGCATGTTGGCGATTGTTATATCCTGTAAAACCCTTCCCGAGCATTTCATCGGTTGGTCTGTCTGGAGGCTCTGGATTTTCTTCTTGTCTCCGAAGCTCAGCGGTGGTCGGTGTTGCTGCTCTGGAAGATGGCTTTTCATTGGGTTCAGTATTGGGGGAATTATCGTAGAGATTCTCCAGGGCTTGTCTCTCGGCGGTCGCAGCGTCTCGGCTTATTCCCAGATTGTCGTGCTCACCTGTCAACGGCGAGCTATCAAGGTTGCCGGGGCTGTCATAATTCCGGGCTGGTGCATCTTGGTCTGTGAGGGTTGACATGGTTTGCTACGAAATAGTATTCGTACTCCCGGGGTAGAGTTGGTTCTGAAGGTCAATGGTGCCCTGCGGCTGGTTCATATCCCCTTGTCTCATGGCTTGTACCTGCTGGGGGTTTGTTGTAATCAAGCTTGTTTCAGTAGGACTGGCCACTACCTGTATATGCACGTGGTTTTGGCCGGCAAAGAATAGCCCTTGTCCAACCGGGAATTGTCCAAGCCGCTTCTTTTCTTCTTCGGTGAGCTTAAAGACATCACTCAGAACATCGACGGCGCTACTCGACTGCTTGAGGAGAATTTGCATGCTGGCGTTGGCGACAATTGCCCGACCCATGCGTGAGCCCATGAAGTCTTCGACATCTTGCGTGATGGTCGTTATACCAAGGTTGTATTTTCGTGCTCGCTTGGCAAGGCTAAACAGGAAATTGGCGCTATCTTCATACTTCATGAGCTGCCAGGCTTCGTCAACAATGAGAATACGTTTTTTTTGGTCGCTCTTAGTCTTATTCCAGATGTAGTTGAGCACAATATACATGGCGACCGGACGAAGTTCATCTTCGAGATCACGAATGTTAAACACTACCAGAGGGTTATTGATGTTGGTGTTGCTCTGCTGGCTGAAGATGCCAGCAAATGTACCACTTGTGTATTTGCGAATCCGCTGGGCAAGTTGTGGGCCGGTGCCGCCCATATGCAGCAGCGTATCGTATAGGTCGGCGATAGTTGGCGGCAGGGAAGAATGTGTGAGCGGATCTTGTGTGATACCAGCTTTTGCATAAGTGTCGATGAGTGCAGCATCGAGATCCGCTTCCTCTGTTGGTGATAGCGCTGGGGCTAGCGTACTATTACCGCCAAGCAGCTGGGCCTGGGCGCCACCCATCATGAGCCGCAAGAGCCCGTGGAGCGTAATGAGATTAGAGCGAAGCGCGTTATCTGCATCCTCGCTGTCAACAACTTGTGGCAAATCAAAGGGGTTAATGCGTGTGGCTGAGTTTAGGCTTAATCTGATATATGCTCCAGCAACAGCATCGCACATCCGTTCGTATTCGTTTTCTGGGTCAATGATGAATATTTCCGTTCCAAACATCAGGCTGCGAAGTGCTTCCAGTTTTACCGTAAAACTTTTACCAGCTCCAGACTTTGCAAAAACAACAGAATTGCCGTTTTCGAGGCTGAAGCGGTCGAAGATAACCAAGCCGCTATTGTGCATGTTTATACCATATAGAATACCGTTATCTTGGCTGAGGTCGGCGCTCGTAAACGGAAAACTGGTGCTGATTGCCCCTGTGCTCATATTTCGGCGGATTTGCAGCTGGTCGGTCATCTGTGGAACGACACTGTTCAATCCCTGCTCTTGCTGGGAGGTTGCCGCTTTGCTGTACACGAGTTGTTGGCCAAGCATACTCTCAACTTTGTGACTTACAAACTCGAGTTCTTCTTGACTGCCCGCATAAATTGTAAAATATAACCCAAATCTGAAGAAGCGTTCCTCGCCTACCTGCAGCTTGTCGCGCATTTCTTCCGCATCCAAAATAGCGGCCTGCTTGCCCGGGTCTCGAACGCGACCCTTTTCGGCGTCGATTTGTAATCCGGCTTCAAGCTGGGTAACTTTTTTGCGCAGGTTTTCTAGAACTACCTGACTTTCGACCGGATAGACATAGATTGAAAGGTCTAGCACTTCGTCTAAGTTGATGAGTCCGCTCAGCCAGCCAGTATAAATTTGTCGGGGGTAGCCATAGACATAATATGTTCGTGCCATTCTGGTGCCAATCTGGAAATAGGTGCTGAAAAATTCGATGCTACTTGGAGCGATGAAATCACGTAGAGCCGTTATTCCTTTGCGAAAGGCCTCGCTAACCTCAGCCTGCTCTTTTGCTTGCTGGGCTTGTGCTAGCGCAACCGGATCAAGGGCGGGCCTCTTCTTCCCGAATCCCATCAGACAGCACCTCCGCACCATTCAGATGAGATAGGTGTTTGTGGAGGCAGCATCACTGGAGCTCCCTCTGTAAGTGTTGTTGTGGTGCCATGCCCTCACCCTTCTGCACAACTTCTGCGGTCAAACTGTTAAAGTTCTTTAATTGCTGTCGCGTGGCCGTGTCGGGGTTGTAGGTGTCATAATAGAGCTCTATCAGTTCTTGTGTGTCGAGAGGAAGCCCCTGAATACCGCACTGTTGAAGACCGCCGAGTACCGCTTGGATACGATTACGCAATTCGTCTTTTGCTTTAGATAGATCAACTTCATTAATTACAATGTGGCTTTCGGTTTTATTGAACAAACCCATAAACCCAGTAAAAAAGTTTTTACTCTGAGCGATTGCCTTATCTGGGGTTGCGAGGGGTTCATATGGCACAGTGATATAAAACTTCTTATCCATGATGTTTGTCTGGACGGCGAGTTGGTCGATGTAGCCAATATAGTCGTCCATCAGGAGGGCAAGCAGCATGTTGTCATGTTCGGTGCGGATTTTATCGAGTTTTTCTATGTAGGGCTGTAAATCGACCTTCTGTGAGCGAACAAAAATCTGTACCGGAAAGTAAAGTGAATTCAGAAAGCCCTGATAGGCGTATTCGGTGGATTCTTGTTCTTGGGGGCTCATGAGGTCAAAGTTGATGCTTTTTACCATAACAACCGCACGGTAGCTGCCGTCATTCATGATGACAATACCGTCCCGAATCTCTGCGATTTGCAATGTGTTTTGGGTACTGTTAGGGTTGCTCTTTGGGGCAACGCCTACAGCCTGGCCCGCTAGTGGCATTTGGCCAGGTGTGGGCCGATGGGTATACGGGGGCGTTGGGATGCCCTGTTGTGGCGTCTGAGCTGTGTATGATTGCTGGTTTGGGTCCATGCCTACGGTTCGCCTCGTTTAATCTCTAGTGGAGTGAAATGACGACTTCACTGTCATCGTTCTTTGTTTCTTTCTTCGCCTGACGAGCAATTGTTGCAACATCTAAATCGTCGTTTCTTGCTAGGCTCATTATAGCAGCCTGCTTCTCTGAAGTCACTTGTGCTTTTTGTCGTTCAACTTGCTGTTTTTCGGCCGCCTCTGCAGCCTTTTGCGCCATGAAAAGCCGTTGTTCATCGGCAAGCTCCGCCGAAGTTTTGACGTGCTTTAGGTGATCATTTGCAGTACTTTGTGACTCGCTAGTTGCTTTTAGCTGGGCAATCAAAGCCTCTTCTTCTGCGGTGGGGGCTACCGCTTGAGCAACGGCAGGCGGCTCGCTGGCAGATGTCATGCCGGG
>JBGAWL010000018.1:0-18886 GCA_044227625.1 Saccharimonadales bacterium (SeqCode)
AAAGAACCGAGTGTTGTCATCGCAGATAACCTAGAGATGGAGACCGGCGCACGAGCCTTCGCTGTCCACGGTGCCTTCTACGGTTCCGTACAGACACATCAGTCGGATAATGGGAGCGAGTTTCAGCGTGTATTCACCGAAGCTGTTTCTGCCGCAGGAAGCAACCATCGGTACAGTAGGCCGTACAAGAAGAACGAACAGAGCCATATTGAGAACTTCAACAAGGCGCTCAGGAGCGAATGTTTCCCAAGAGGAGAATACCGGCAAGAAGATATCCCAAAACTCCAAGAGCGAGCCGATGCCTTCACGAAGCATTACATAGAAAGACGATGGCACATGGGATTACCCAATACGATGACGCCGAGACAATTCACTGAATTCTACGCAAGAGACCCCAAGGCTGCTACACTAGCACTAGCGAAAGTGCATGAAAAGTCGCATTTGGGGTGAGATTTTACGCAACGACAAAACCAACCTGAGATGTTTTACAATGTACCTAACTACTTACGAGCTACGCTCTGTTCTGAGTTCGTTCTGTGAACCGAAGCCCGGCGGGTTGCACAGGAAAACCTTTTATGCTAGAATTAGAGTAATTGTTTCTATGATCCCAAGGTTGGTAGGTTAGTGCTTCGGTGTCATGCAGGCAATCTGACAAGCGTTTTTTGAAGACGTAGGCTTGTCACTAAACCACTATCAAACACTATACCTAAAAGGAACACATCTCTTATGCCAGTAGCATCTAGACGCGGCTTTGCCTATAAAAGCAGCCGTTCACCCTATGCCAAACCAAAGCCGCAGCGCAAGCCGCGCGGCGTGGGGCAGTACATAAACCCGCAGCGCTTTATCAAGACGGCCAGCACCGTCATGGCAGACTCGTACGAGCCGCAGCATGTCTTTGCAGACTTTGCGTTCGATGCCAGGTTGCACGCCAACATCGCCGCCAAGGGCTATGTGACGCCCACACCCATCCAGGATCAGACGATAGCGCTTGGGCTGGCCGGCAAGGACGTTATAGGCATCGCTAGTACCGGCACCGGCAAAACAGCCGCTTTCGCGCTGCCCATACTCAACCGTCTCATGAATGACACCACCAGCAAAGCACTCATCGTCGCACCGACGCGCGAGCTTGCCCAGCAAATCGAAGTCGAATGCCGCACCATGGGCAAGGGCGGGGGCTTTACCGGCGCACTGCTGCTCGGCGGCATGGCGTATGGTCCGCAGCTGCGTGATCTGCGCGCCAAACCCCGTATAGTCATCGGCACACCCGGACGCATCAAAGACCACCTAGAGCAGAAGACGCTTGACCTCAGCGATTTCAACCTGGTCGTGCTCGACGAAGTCGACCGCATGCTCGACATGGGCTTCGTCAACGATGTCCGGCTGCTGCTGGGCTTGCTATCGGCCAAGCGCCAATCGTTTTACTTTTCGGCCACCATGGACACGCGGGTCAGTAACCTCATCCGCACGTTCTCGCCCGATGCCGAGCTCGTGACCCTGGCCGCCAGTGACACCAGCGAGAATGTCCACCAGGACATCATCGGGTTCGATGGCAAAACCGACAAGCAAGAAAAACTCCACGACATCCTCATCCAGCCCGACACAGTCAAGACCATCGTGTTCGAGGCCACCCAGCGCGGCGTGGAACGGCTGGAAAATGACCTGGCGGCTCGCGGCTTCAATGTGGCCAGTATCCACGGCGGCAAAAGCCAGGCGCAGCGCGCCCGCGCTCTCAAGAGCTTCAAAGAAAACGCCGTCAAAATCCTCGTCGCCACCGATGTTGCCGCCCGCGGACTCGACGTCACCGACATCACCCACGTCATCAACTACTCACAACCAAACACCTACGATGATTACATCCACCGGGTTGGTCGCGCTGGTCGCGCCGGCCGGATTGGCTACGCGCTGACGTTCGTGGCTCAAACCGAGCATGACGCCGCTAGGTCTCGGCGATGACCGCCAAAAGTACCGCGTTTTTCACGACCAGCGAGGTCGGTATAAAAGCCGAGCAAATGCTGCAGGCCATGATGGCCGACGCGAGCTACAACACCGTCGATTCGTACAGCCCAAACGTAGACCTCTACCCGGGCAACGTCATGAGCTTTGCGGAAAAGCACCTGACCTACCTGCGGACCCACCCCACCACCGACCCGGTGCAGTACATCGCCAATCTCCGCCTCATGACCCGTAAACGCTAAACGCCCCTCGTCGACCTCTCCGCTCGTACTCAAATCCATCCCAGATAAAACTCACCCCTGTTTTTCCACCCCTCCCAGGTGAAACCTCCACACCGTGCCGCCCGTAGCAGGCACAGAATGCTCAACTCCCTGACGGGCAAGATGAAAATCTACGCACGGATAAATGCTTATGCTTGCAATCATTGCTGATCTCATATAAAAGACTACATGACTTTAGTTGTAGGGCTTGAAGCGCAACCATTATTTCCGTTTGAGGACCTGAATAATAGAAACGCAGGACTGCTAGAAGTGATGCTTGCAAACCAGCTATTTGTTAGCGCTGGTCATACTGCCGCGGAGCAAACGCGCTGGGCTTTCCGCGTCGGACACCCCGCAACAATAGGTGGGGCGCAACGAATCTACGACGGGACACATATAGAGGCAATTGGTCATGGTGTTGCTATGTTTGAGGCTATGGTTGTTGCTGTGGTTGGTCTACATCATGCCCTCGAGGACATGTTCACTACGAATGCAGCCGCCGCCGCGCTATTGAGGGGCGGAAAACGAGATGCAGAGCTACAGGAGCACATGGTTGAAGCCGTCGAACAGTTTGGGAGCGATCTTCCAAATGCGCGCGAAGTGATTGTCGCAGCAAGCGAACGATTCTATGGCCCCTTGACCGTCTATGCGCTGCTTGGTGCAGCCATAGAGCGGCAGATTGTGCTTGGCGTCCGTCCCAGACCTTTCAACAAGCCCATGAATACGCAAAACACCTCTGACTTGCCATTACCGGTTTAGCTAATAGCCGTGAACCATAGCCAAAACTACGGAACAGGGGTAGAATAAATGTATGAGTAAGGTAAGAGATGAACTGGCTGGTGGAACCTTTGCCGAGGACAATCGTCGCCCCACCGCCCCGCAAAACGGGCAATCGGCCACATCCAACAGACCAGTGGCTAAAGCCAAAACGAGCTTGGCACCTAGCTCTACTGCTCAATATCTGACCTTCGTGGCCTCTGCTGGCGGTGATGCTAAAAGTGTCGAGATGCGTTACGAGGACGAGAACATCTGGTTAACGCAGAAGATGATGGCTGAGCTCTACGGCGTGACAAAACAGGCGATTAGCCAGCATATAGAAAAACTGATCAGCGATGGCGAAATTGATGCCGCAACTGTCAAGCAATACTTGACAGTTCAGACCGAAGGAAAACGCCAAATATCACGAAAACTTGAGCATTATAACCTCCAAGTAATCATTTCGGTCGGCTTCAAAGTAGAAAACGACCGCGCCGTACAATTTCGTAAATGGGCTCGCCAGATAGTCAAAGACCACACCATCCAGGGCTGGACAATGGACGTTGAACGGCTCAAACAAGGCCACATGTTCACCGACGAGTATTTCGAGCGGCAGTTGCAGCTCATACGCGAGATTCGGCTCAGCGAACGTAAGTTTTACCAGAAGGTTACCGACATCTACGCCACTGCTTTTGATTACGACAACACCGCAAAGACCACGCAGGATTTTTTCAAACTGGTTCAAAACAAGCTCCACTTTGCCGTCCACCGACACACCGCTGCCGAAATCATCGTGGAGCGGGCAGACGCCGACAAAGACAACATGGGCCTTACCACCTGGGGGTCCGCGCCAAGCGGCAAGATTATCAAAGCCGACGTGTCGATTGCCAAAAACTATCTCAACCAAAAGGAGCTGGCCTACCTACAGCGCATCGTCTCGCTGTACCTGGACTTCGCTGAGCTGCAAGCCGAGCGCAAGATCCCCATGTCTATGGAAGATTGGGCGAAGCGGCTCGACGGTTTCCTAGAGTTCAACGGCAACGAGATTTTGACAGGAGCAGGCAAGATAAGCCACGAGCAAGCCAAACTCCACGCCGAAACGCAGTTTGAAAAATACCGCATCACCCAGGACAGACTATTTGAAAGCGACTTCGACAAATTCATTGAACTAGAGGCAACCCAGAAGACGCTTGAGGGGAAGTGATATTATCCTGCAGCTAGAGTCCGGATTATTGAATCTTAGCGCATGGGCCTGTAGCAAAAACCGCTAAACAGGGGTAGAATGGGTGTATGAGTGATTTGTTGGATCTACAAAAAAGAATTGTCGCGTTTCGTGATGCACGGGACTGGAAGCAATTCCATAACCCGAAAGACTTAGCGTTGTCATTAGTGCTAGAGGCTGCTGAAGTTCTCGAGCACTTCCAGTGGAAAAGTCCTGATGAGATAAATAAATATATAAAGACTAACAAGCAAGATATCTCCGAGGAACTAGCCGATACGTTGTACTGGGTACTTCTCATGGCACATGATCTTGATGTCGATATAATCAAGAGTTTCAAAGAGAAAATGGATAAAAATGAATCGAAGTATTCTGTAGAAAAAGCCAAGGGAAATCACAAGAAATACACGGAGCTTGAAAGACAGTGATAGTTTATCAGGCTTCAAAGCGTGATTTTGTGAACGATGTTTTGCATAACGCGATTACCGACAAGATCCTCACCTCGTTCGTAAGGGAAACTGGGCATAGGGTCGGTGAAAGTCAGGTGATGGCATTTCGCAACTCGATGCCCTATATGAATAACATAATCAATGATCCTGAGGTGCCGGACGACGCTGGTATTGCGATTGAATACACGATACCTGGTACGAGTAAACGGATAGATTTCATAATAACCGGTATGAACGAGTCAAAACAGAATATTGCGGTCTTGGTAGAGCTAAAACAGTGGAGTGAGGCGGGCTTGACTGACATGGATGGCATCGTCACTACTTACGTGGGAGGTAGAGTAGGTGATCACGAGCACCCGTCATACCAAGTCTGGTCGTATGCGGCATTGCTGGAAGATTTTAATGCTAATGTGCAGGAAAACCACATTGCGATACACCCGTGTGCCTACCTTCATAATTACAAAGCTGATGATGTAATGCACAACGACTTTTATCGTAAGTATCTTGATCTTGCACCAGCTTTTCTACAAGATGATAGCGATAAACTCCGTGATTTTATAAAGCGCTTCGTGAAGTATGGTGATGCAAATAATGTTATGTATATGATAGAGAATGGTAGGCTAAGGCCATCCAAGCAGCTTGCTGATAGCCTCTCATCTATGATTGCGGGCAATCAAGAATTTACACTGATTGATGATCAGAAGATTCTATACGAAGCAGCCTTGAAACAGGCCAGTGAAGCAACCGATGAAGTGCGTCGTGTCATGATCGTAGAGGGTGGACCCGGCACGGGTAAGTCGGTTGTCGCAGTAAATCTCTTGGTGGAGCTGACCAAGCGAGATCTTGTGGCACAATATGTTACACGTAATTCTGCTCCCCGCAAAGTTTACGAGGCAAAGCTTACAGGCAGGATGAGTCGGTCTCGTGTATCGAACATGTTTACCTCTTCTGGTGCGTATACAAACGCCAAATCTGGCGAGATAGATGCACTTATCATTGATGAGGCACACCGTCTCAATGAAAAATCAGGACTATATTCGAATATGGGGGAAAATCAGGTCAAAGAGCTCATCTTAGGTTCAAAATTCTCGATTTTCTTTGTCGATGAAGATCAGCGGGTAACAGTGAATGATATTGGGACGAAAGATGAGATCAGATACTGGGCTAACCGTCTTGACGCACGGGTAACTGAGTTGCAGCTTGCTTCACAATTTCGCTGCAATGGCTCCGACGGTTATCTGGCCTGGCTAGATAATATATTGGATGTTCGAGATACAGCGAATATTGATATGAACGACCCAGGCTATGATTTTCGTGTTGTGAATTCGCCGCAAGAACTCCACGATATGATACGCATAAAGAACGAAACAAACAATAAATCGCGCGTAGTCGCGGGCTACTGTTGGAAATGGATTAGTAAGAACAACCCCAGCCTAGCCGATATTACAATAGGGGATTACGAGGCAACGTGGAATCTTAGTGCAGACGGACAAGCTTGGATTATAAAACCGAATTCGGTCGAGCAGGTCGGCTGCATACATACCTGCCAAGGCTTAGAGCTCGATTATGTCGGTGTAATAGTTGGTCCGGATTTTATCGTACGTGACGGCCAAGTGATTGCCGATGCGTCAAAACGCGCTTCAAGTGATAGGTCTGTCGCAGGGTACAAGAAAATGCTTGCTGAACATCCAGAGCAGGCCAAAGCGGTTGGAGAAATGATCGTAAAGAATACCTATCGTACGCTGATGACGCGTGGGATGAAGGGATGCTATATTTATTGTACGGATCCAGAGACGCAGCAGTACTTCACGCAAGCTCTAGGACGACCAATTGATCGTGATATATTTACTAATGATGATATTGGGGTAAGCATCACGGATTAGATATCATGACAAGCATTAAAGATATTGCAAAAGAAGATAGACCGCGCGAGAAGCTTCTTGCACGGGGCGTTTCCGTACTGTCAAGTGAAGAATTGCTACAGGTGATCATCGGTAGTGGAGTAAAGGGCTTTGATGTCGTCAAAATATCGAAAGAACTCCTAAAGTTGCTTGAGTCCAACAATGGTAGATTAACAATCGAAGGAGTGTCGTCAATAAAAGGAGTTAGCACTGCAACTGCTGCAAAGTTGCTAGCAAGCCTTGAAGTTGCGAGTCGGTTTACGAAGTCAGGTACTAAAATTCGTGATATAGATGATGTGGCGATGATACTCGCTGACATTCGTAACAAAAAACAGGAGCATTTCGTTTTACTCACAATCGATGGCTCTGACAGGCTTATCGATCGTCATATTGTAAGTATTGGCACAGTAAATGCTAGCCTCATCCACCCACGCGATGTCTTTACGCTCGCGTTAGCTGACAATGCAGCATCGATTATTGTTGCTCATAACCACCCTGGCGGATCACTGAGTCCGAGCCTCGCCGATAAAGAAGTAACGCAACGGCTCAAGGAAGCGGGCGAGCTCATGGGCGTAAGGCTTCAAAGTCATGTAATTGTTACGAGATCAGAGGCGGGCTTGGTTTCAGGTACGCTAGATCGATAAAAATATCAGCAAGTCATCAAGAGATATAGTTACCAGGTCGCAGTCAAAATCATCGACATGCTCGGTGAAGAAACACTCATGATCGAATAGCATTGTTGTAGCAGAGTTTGAAGCACGAAGCGCATAGCTAGCGCTTTATCTGTGATTCTAATATGGGATAGACGGTAATTTTACCAGGCAGATTGAATCTGAATCATAGAAGTACTGGGCTAGTTGTATAGCCACGAAAGAGACAGGATTGGATCGGTATTTTGGAACTCCCATCCATATGCTTGCTGCCGAGCAAGCATGACGGCCGTATTGCCACCAGCTACGAGTTGGGGCGTTCCCAAACCTGGGATCTCTAGGTACTGAGCCTCTGTTATTTGAGCAAGACTGGTAAAACGTAATGGGAATACGACGGTCCCACCCAATAGAACGTTTGCCGTTGGCATGAACGACATTAGAGGAAGATAAGAGTCAAGATGGTACTGCTTTGGATTGCCGTTCAGCGGTTTAAGAAGTTGGCTAAAGTGAATACGCAACGTCTGCAGGCCGGCCGGTATTTCGATATCCGCAATCTTGAAGTGTTTAGAAAATTCTATGAGTTGTTTTTGCTTTGGCTGGGCTGGATCTATTGAGAGCCCTGCACGAGGAAGAATTGGCTCGATGATGCCAGCATTTGACTGTGATATGCGTTTGAACTCGCGTAAGTTCTTAAAAGTAGCCTTATCGCCAGACACGACTCGTACAAGAGCGCTTGCACCAGCTATCAGGTCTGCTTTAATTGCAATACGGTATGTTTTTGACGCGCCAGTGGTATTATTCACCTTGGCAACAATCGTGCTATTTGCTATATCGAATGCGTCTACAGAAAAACCGTACGACGGTGCGATTGATTCAATATCAATGTTTACGGATTGTTCTTGAAGTTCGAGGTCTAACGTAATTGGTTCGTTGGTTTGCTTCCTTGACATATTAGTAACTCCTTATTTTGCAGTTCTCCGGCTATACGGGCTCTGATTAGTTGGCTTGAGGCTGACACCAATTTTAGAGGCTTGAGTTTGGACAGAACTCGGTGTTCGACCCATCTTCAAACCGATTATGCGTGTCGGTGTATTTTGTTTTGCAAGTGACTTTAGCTGGCTGTTTTGGCCTGACGACCAGGCTTTGCCGCTATTTTTTGGCTGTGCCATAGTTTTACCCTCCTTGTGGATAAAGTGATTATAGATGTTCGCTGCTGTTTACCTCCGTTGCAGCTGGTTGATATGTTTTGTGATGGAAGACGTGTTTGTGTGCTCGCAGAGGACACAAAGGCGTATTTGTTTGAACCACCCTTGCACTCCGATTGCTCTGCCCACCCGATGCAATGTTGTTCATACTCCATTATAACACATGGGGCGAAGAGCATAGTGTAAAATTTACAGGAGTTTACATTTTTACATACTATCGGTATACTGGAGGTAATATGCACTGGATACAAGAGAAGATTTTACAGATAGCCGCTACGAAGAACATTGATGAGCTTAAGCTGGTTGAATTGGTCGAAATGGTCGGTTGTCAACATGCTTCCCAGATCAAGCACCACAAAACACAATTGATCGAAAAGGGTCGACTAGTCCGTAGTGGTGGCAGGCTAGTACCGGCCCTTGCGACAACGAAAGGGCTCTTGACGATTCCTGTCTTGGGCGAGGCAGATTGTGGCGAAGCAACGCGCTATGCTAGCGAATGGCTTGTCGACAGTCTGGTTATTTCACCATCAATGGTTATGCTAAAACACCCAGAACGTGCGTATGCGTTGATAGCCAAGGGCGACTCAATGAACAGGGCCAAGGTAGGAGACAAGTTTATTGAGAACGGTGACTATATCATTGTTGACAAGGTTGATGGGTATACGCCGCAGGATGGCGATATCGTTGTCTCGGACATCGGGGGGCTCGCAAACATTAAGCGCTTTTGGCGTGATCCATCTAATGATCGGATCTTACTGTTGCCAGAATCAACCCGTAGCGATTTTGCCCCGATAATTATTGATGTCAATGACGACTATAGCGTACAAGGGAAAGTAGTAGATGTCGTAAAGGCAGTTCGGCCAGGCGTCCAATAGAAGTGTAAGGGTTATAATCCCAAGGAGGCTGCGATGGGAACGCGTTCAGCAAGTCTACCCAGAGAGTATTATTTCATCGACATAGATCTAAAAACTGTGAAACTGGTCGGTTGGGTCATTTCGGACACGGCGAAGCTGACGGGGGAGACTGGCGACGCGAATTCGTACCGGGTTTTCTTGACCAAGGGTCAGTATGGCAAGCTGAAAAGAAAGCTGGGTTGGTTTTTTCGGCAGTGGGGCAGTGACGGGAGATGCGTTAGCCCAACAGAGATTTCATGCGGCGGGCGATGAAGCGTGTGGCGTAGACGGGGTTTAGGCGGTAGAGCTTGTTCATGAGTTTGGAGTCGGCGCCGGTGAAAATCTGCGGCTTACCACGCTCCATGCCTTTGACGATGAGCGCGGCAACCTTGTCAGGAGAGAGCATGGGGATGCTTTGTTTGGCGGCCGTTTCGGCTTGGCCCGGCATGGACACGCCGGAGTTTTTGGATATATCTGTCGCTGTTGCACCGGGGAATACCACCGACACGTGGACGCTGGTGCCTTGCAGCTCGGCGTAGAGCGCTTCGGTCAGGAGTTTGACAGCGGCCTTTGATGCGCCGTAGACGGCCTGGCCTGGTACAGGCAAGAAACCACCCATGCTCGAAACATTGACGAGGTAGGCTTCTGGCCGGGCGAGTAGCCGGGGCAGAAACGCCTTGGTCATGTAAAGCGTACCGTAAAAATTCACGTTCATGACTCGCTCGATAGCGTCAAACTCCAGCTCACTCACTTTCACAAACGGCTGGATGATCCCGGCGCAGTTGATGAGCCCGTCGACCTGGCCGTGCGCGTTTGTCACTTCGTCAGGCAATGCAAAAACGGCGTTACGATCGGTAATGTCGAGCGCATGGGTCGAAAGTTTGCCACCATACTCGTTGGTGAGACCATCGAGCGCTTTTTGGCTCAAGTCCACAGCCGCGACAGTCGCACCCCGAGCCAGCAGGGCATACACCAACTGACTACCGATGCCCCCAGCCGCGCCAGTAACCACAAAAACTTTTCCGCTCACTTCCATACCCATACCCCAGCTTTCTTACAAATGCCCTTACGCTTCTCATTATCTGCCGGCTCCTCGCCACAGTCAACAAAGAACCGTTGGCTGGCTACCGGCCGCTTCTTTCGCGGCAAGCTAGGGTGTAGAATGTCCGTTTTTTCGTATTCGCTACGCCAAGGCTTAATACTATCAACGCTATCGCACCCCCCAGTATGGTCTCGATCGATGAGCCGGTCGGCGCAAGGGTTGCGGCGCTTTGGTTTTGCTGCGTCAATGTGACGTCGTTGCCCGTGCCGCCGACGTAGCTGATCCGAAACGTTACGCCCTGAATCGTGAGCGTTGCGCCTTCGGCTAACCCGGTAAATGTGCCGCTAACACTGTCGGTACCGTCGTTACTGATTATTTGGTAGACGCTGCCTGGTGCGCCAGTGAAACCATTGACGAAGCTCGCTGATAACTGAGCGCCGCTGATCGTGACAGTACCGGTTACTTGGATCTGATCGTGGCCCGTGCATGGCGCAACGCCGCCTAGCTCGTACTGGTAGGTACTGCCTGAGTTCAAGATGAGATCGTTGGTTGTCAAGCAGCCCGGAGAACTACCTGGCGCGACAACACCACCCGATGAGACGGTGACGTCACCAGTGCTACCGGAGCCTTTTAGCGTGCCGCCGCTTAGAACAGTTATGTCACCTGCGACACCATCATTGCTAAGTACGGTGTTGTCCGGAACCACGACACTACGGCCTAGCAAATCCTCCCCGGGCGCGATTACCAGTGTTGTCGTACCGCTATTAGTGATCGATGATGGTGCGGCGACCGCCTCCCATGCTGGGTACAGCGCATCGCCGGTTTCGCTCGGTGTAAGATCGGTGACATTGCTACCGTTCGGCGACATGACATAGATATGGGTACTCGAACCAGGGGCGCAAGGCTTGCCGGCATATACTACAAACTGTCCATCCGGGGACCAGCTGGCATCATTGTTTTGTGCGGCAGCCGTGTTGGTCAGTGCGGTTGCCGTGCCCGTTGCGGCGTCCGCGACATATAGATTGCTCGGTGCCCAACCCATGCTCAGGCACGCGCCCGCTTGATTCGAACTTTGTCGATAGAGCACCTTCGAAGAGTCAGGTGACCATACGTTGTGGTTGTCTGTTGCGAAGGCGATGAAGGACGACGTCGATGTGATAGCGTGACTGTTTGTGCCATCGCTGTTAGCGACGTAGATCGTTATGTTGACAGTGCTCGTGACGATACTGTAGGTAATCTTTGTGCTGTCTGGTGACCAAAACACTTCTTTGACAGTACCGGTGACTGGCCCGAGGATTTTTGTCGCAGTGCCTGAGGACGGGGTGTATACGTATATGCTATCAGCTGAACTGTAGAGTAGTTTGCTGCCATCTGCGGATACATCGAACCATGTGATGCTATAACCCGGGTCGACAATTTTTTCAGCGGGCTGGCTGCCGTCGGCACGAACCCGGTACACCTGTGAAGTAGCAGCTTGATAGTAGACGTACACACCGTCTGGGCTCCATACGGCCAATCCCCTGGTGTTCGCGGCGACGCTACGAGTAGTTGCATTTTGGACTGGTGGTGCTAGGCGTAGTGATTGTCCGTAATCTGGAGCGCCAGAGCTATAAGAAAAATTGGTGTAGGCAAGTGAGCTTCCATCGGGTGACCAGACAGGGAACAAACTATCGAAATTGAGCGACGCTGCTTGGGTCACGAGCTTGCTGTTTGCCCCCGAGCTGTCCATCGTGTGGATTGAGCTAATAGCAGTGGCGGCATCGTACCGGTTGTAGGCGATGCGGCCATTGGTCTGTTGAAGGCCATGAGCAATGGGCATTGGCATGGCCACAAAGGCCGCCATAATGCCGAAAGCAATGACCGAAATCCTCTTTTTCATGATATGTCTCTTTTCGTTTTAGCACCTAGATTTAGTGTACTACCTTACAAATTAAAATTATAAGCGCTATGCCATAAAAGTCAAATTAGCATTCTGTGTATCGGTGCTGGACTTCTGCGCACTTACTAGCGTGAAATGTCGATAGTTTAACCATCGGCATTTGCCAGCAGGAGTATAATGATTTGTATGGCTTTATAAATAGGGGGGGTAAGAGAATATGTTGCAACGCATTAAAACCATTCGGCTAGGGGCTCTGGGTGCTGCGCTACTCCTTGTCGTGCAAAGTTTTGTTTGGTTCGTGCCAATCGCACATGCAGGCGGAGGTCCGGCATGTCCGATTGGATCGACACTACCGTACGCCCTTTTTTGGGTCGAGGGAGACTTAATGGCCGTCGGATCAACCACAGTTACACTGAACGGCTCATCATCGCTAGCTTGCGGCACACCAATCACAAACTACGTTTGGGACTTTGGCGACGGTACGAGTGGAGAGGGCCTCATAGCCAGTCACGTCTATGGCGTAGGTGAGTTTTACCCGAGGTTGACCGTTACAGACGCGACCGGCAATGTATCGTCTAGCAATGCGCAGAGCTACAAAATCACCGTCAAGGAGAGCAACACCGCGCCGGTAGCGACTGACCTCACGCTCAATGTTGCGCATCAGTATAGTTACAGCCTCGATTTAACAAACCAGGTGAGCGACCCCGATGGTGACTGGGTTAGTGTTTTGCCCTCATCTGCCACACCAAATACCGTTCAGGTCCTACGCCGCAGCGAAAAGTTATTGGAAGTCAGTAACGTCCCATGGACAGCCTCCTCAGTTGAGGTTATCTACCAGGTATCTGATCAATTTGGAGGCACAACTCTGGGTAAGGTTGTACTAAATATCTCAAATCAGCCACCTACTGCAGCGGATGGAGCCTATACGGTCCCAGAAGATAGCGCTCTCCATATCAACCCGTGGTCACTTGCGAGCGATCCGGAAAAAGCGCCGCTAACCTTCAGCTTCACTCAGCCATCACACGGGCAAATCATCGTTGGGGCTGGTCAGTCGTATACGTACCAGCCAGCAGCTAACTATAACGGAGAGGATTCGGTTACCTATACCGTTAGTGATGGCCGAGACACAGCAACAGGAACAATTCGCTTCACAATCACACCAGTCAATGACCTGCCGACCGTTACTATACCAACGCTTACTACTGACGAAGACACGACAGTGACCTTTAACCCGCTAGCGGGCAGTAACGATGTTGAAGGCGACCCAGTTACGCTCAAATATCTTATCGGCTCGCCAAACGGTACTTCATGGCAAAACGCTGACGGAAGCATTACATTCAGGCCGAGTGGTAACTACAACGGTACTACCACGCTCAGGTACTACATCACAGATGGTATTGCGCTAAGAGAAGTTGTCGCAACTATTGTTGTGGCGCCAGTCAATGACGTACCATATGTCTCAGTACCCTTGTTGGTCTCGACCAATGAAGATACGGCGGTAACGTTTGACCCACTTGCGAACGTGAGCGACGCCGACGGAGACAGCCTCACCGTCTCGGATGTTACTGTGAGCGGAGGCGGTGGTATTGCACAAAATACAGACGGAACTATTACCTTTACCCCGCTGACGAACTTCGCCGGTACTGCCACGATCAGCTACGTTATTTCTGATGGAACAACGAGCGTTCAGCGTTCGGTGACCGTCACAGTGACGCCAGTCAACGACGCCCCAGTCATCACTGCTCTCGTAGCGACAAACGCTGCGAAATCAGGAAAGTCATACGTCCTTACGGCGACCACTAGTGATGCCGACAATGATAGCCTCGTTTACACCTGGGACTTTGGTGATGGCACCACGGCCACCACTTCCGATGGCAACGTACGTCACAATTACAATCGCAAAGGTACCTTCACCGTCACGCTCACCGTCAAAGATCCGACCGGCGCAACGGCAACACGCAGTGTTACGATTAACCTATAAGAACTATTTTCCCGGCAAACCTCGCGGCCGATTCGACGGAACTGTTTATTGAGCTCATGGTTGCCTCTTACGAGTGCGAGTGTAGTGAGCCCACCGCCATACGTAACCAGACAGATGCTTTCAGAAGCGGACGTTGCTAAAACTTAACTCACGTATTTTTCCAACGCTCTAGGCGGGGAAGTTGTTTTTGGGCGAGCCAGCGCATGACGCGGCCGCTGCCGTTTTCCACCAGCGCTTTGTCGACGATTTGCTTCATCTCGTCGAGCGTGCAGTCGGGGCCGACAAACGCGCCGTCGGCGTAGCAGAGGCTACACCATTTTTCGCTTTTTGAGCCGTCTTTTTCGCTGCCGCGGCAGTCCCCGGCCTTCTTTGTCTGCAGCGGCATGCCGCAGCTCTGACATTGCTTGCTCATGGTAAAGCTCCTTTCTTAAAAAGCTACCTCGTACCTACGATTATAGCGCGTTCATTATCTTACTTGTAGCCATCGATCAGGCCAGCCCTGTTACGCTAGCGCTACCCCGCGCCAAACGATCAAGCCGGAATGACACTGCTGTGTAGGTGTATCCGAACTAGGGCGAATAGGAGAATACTGTCATCTGTGCTACAATACCCCTTAGCAAGTTATTCTAGACTTTATCCTAGCGTACAGTGAGCTTTTGAAAAACGGCCATTCTATACTCGGCTACGGCGAAGACCCTGTCTCGCAAGTAATATCAGCTTATAGAAAGGCTTTTACCCAAATGGCAACTAAACTATTTGTCGGCAAACTGTCGTTTGACTCTACCGATGCATCACTAAACACTCTATTTGCGCAGTACGGCACCGTCGTCAGCGCGCAGGTCATCATGGACCGCGACAGCGGCCGCTCCAAGGGCTTCGCTTTTGTCGAGATGGAAGACGACGACGCAGCTCAGGCTGCCATCGCTGCCCTCGACGGCAAAGACTTTGAAGGTCGCAGCATAGTCGTCAATGTCGCCAAGCCGCGTGAAAGCCGACCAAGCGGCGGCACCAATTTCCGTGGCGGCTTCCAGCGAGGCTAAGGCTGCTGCTCCAGACACTGCTGCCAACGCCAAGTTAGAAACAGCCGAGTTGCTTTTTCTTCGAGCCGAGGCAATGGGTCTGCAGCCAGCCTGGGTTACTCCGAAGGGAGTGATTGCACTGCGTTTTGGTGAGCACGAAAGCTACCTCAATTACGCACGGAGCCCGCTGAACACACAGACGAGCGCCAGCCTTTGCAGCAATAAATTCTACACCCGCATGATTCTCCAGCGACGCGGCCTGGAGAACATACCCTTCACAAGAGCGCGAACGTTTTCCGAGGCCACCACGTTCTGGCAAACACATGGCAAGATTATAGCCAAGCCACTCAAAGGTTCCGGCTCCGCCGACATCCACATCATCACCGAAGCCACGCAGCTACAAAACCTCAACATCCGCGGTTACATCCTAGAAAAGTACATAGCCGGCGAAGAGGTCCGGTTCCTTGTACTGAACGATGAAGTTATCGCCGTACACATCAGCCACTACGGCGAGTCGGTTGAGTACGATAGAGCACTGCTGCGCATTTCCATCCCCAGCCAAGATTGGGACGCCGGCCTGGTAGCCAAATCACGTCAGATAGCCACCATACTGGAACTCAGATTCGCCGCGGTAGATTTCCTAGTCGACGCCGCGGGCAAGGCACACATCCTGGAAATTAATTCTAACCCTGGCCTCAAATGGTTCCATGCGCCGTCCTCTGGCCCGGTGGTCAACGTGGCTCACCTGTTTTTGGATTCCATCACTGCGCAACATAGCCCGGGCGGGGCATAGCCTGTTTTGGTAATTGCAGACAACTGCGCTACGCTAGTATGGCATGGCGTATGAATTCTTTTCACATAACGGACACCTACTGCCAATCACGCAGGCCGTAGTACAACTGGACAGTATCGAATACAGCTACGGCTACGGCGTGTATGAAACTATCCGCGTGTCGCACGGCACGGCGCACTTTGTCGATGAGCACTGCGCACGTTTGCAGGCATCAGCCGACGCCATCGAGCTCGAGCATAGTTTCAAACCAAGTGAAATTACGCAGTTTATAACAGATTTGGTGCGCGCAAATGAAGTTGAAACGTGCAACCTGAAAGTACTGCTCATCGGCGGCAAAACGGCAGCAGCTGCCCAGCTGTACATCATGTGCCTCGCACCCTACTTCGTCGACCGCAAGCTCTACAAAACCGGCTGCCACTGCACCACCTACGAGTACGAGCGCATGTACCCGCACGCCAAAACGCTGAATATGCTGCCGAGCTACCTCGCCTACCGAGATGCGCTCAGGGCAGGGGCGCACGATGCACTGCTCATAAATCGCCGCGGCGAAATCACCGAAGGCACCCGCAGCAACTTTTTCACCCTAAAAGACAAAACCATCTACTCACCACCCGAGGCCGATATCCTGCTCGGCGTCACCCGCGACCACGTGCTTAAAGCGGCAAAAGAGCAGGGGCTTGAAATAGTCGAGCGACCCATCCCGCTCGCCTCACTCAGCGACTACGACGCCGCGTTTCTAACCAGCACTTCCGCCAAAATTCTGCCAATCCGCTCGGTCAATACCACCAGCTACGCCTCAATCCCACCAGCGCTAACAGAACTTATGCGCCTGTTCAATCAGACCTACTGAGCCTTCTTGACCTCGGCCTTCGCCACAGCTGTCTTGAAGACGTCGCAGGCAGCTTCAGCATCCTGCCGGGTTTTGTATGATTTGTCGCTTATCAAGCGGATTTCGCCTTTATGGTTCAGTAAGTACCAGCGGTATCCTCCGCCCTTGCTGGCCAATACGCTAAATGTGAACTGTTGAGAACGTTTCAAAATGGCATCAAACATATCGGAATTATACCAGAAGCTGTTTGAACAGGTCACGTCCCGCTGCAGCCTGCTAGCGGATGATGACTTGGTCGCGGCGGGGGCCAACGCCGATGTAGGTGACGGGGAGGCCGGTCCAATTCTCGATAGCCTCAATATATTTCCGAGCAGCCGACGGGAGATCCGAGAAGGAACGCACCTCTGTAATATCTTCATCCCAGGCGGAAAGTTCCTCGTACACTGGCTCGCACTTTTCCAGAGCCCAGGCAGAATCTGGCGCCATAGTGAGCGTGTCGCCGCGGTAGTTGTACGATGTGCAGACTTTGATTTTCTTGCCGTAGCGCGGCACCCAGTCGAGCTTGGTTATAGCCAACTCGGTCGTGCCGTTCACCATGTTGGCACGCCGGATACCCGTGATATCGAGGTAGCCCAGGCGGCGTACGCGGCCAGTGGTGGTACCTTTTTCGGCATCTATGGTCGACATGTCGCCGTGCAATACATCCAGCAGTTTTTCGTCATGAATTTCCGTCACAAACGGTCCGCCGCCCACATGCGACTGGACGGCTTTGACGATGCCGATGGAGCGATCTAGCGTCACTGGGGCAATCCCCAGGCCAGTCGCCACACCGCCAGCCGTGGTGGAGGACGACGTCACGTACGGGTACATACCGTGGTCGATATCGAGCAAAAAGGCTTGGGCGCCCTCGGCCAGCAGGGTAGCACCAGCCCGCAAGCGCTCATTCACATACACCGACGTATCGGTCACAAACGGCTGCAGTTTCTGTATGGCAGCGGCGTAGCGTTTCACTTCATTTTCTATATCTACAGATGGCAAATCGTGCTTTTTCCGTTCCATTTGCACTGACTCCAGGCCAGAGCGGACAACCTGCAGGAGTGATTCATGGCTCCCCAGCACGCGCTCGACCCTCACGCCGGAACGCTGCGCTTTGGCAGCATACGTATCGGCGATCCCGGCCTTGGTCGAACCCTGAGCACCCCGGCCCAGCTCGCGGATTTCTTCCAGCTGCTTGTAGTGCGGCAGTACCAGGTGAGCCGATGAGCTGACTTGCAAGTTTTCGGGCGTGACGGCTATGCCCATTTTTTCTATATCGGCAACCTCGTCTACAAACCGAGTTGGGTCGACGATGGTGCCATTGCCGACGATGTTCACGGCACTCGCGTGAGCAATCCCAGACGGAATAATGTGCAGCGCGAGCTCACGGCCATCGGGCAATACCACGGTGTGGCCAGCATTGCTGCCGCCATTGAAACGAGCCACCAAGTCACATGACTCGGCGAGCATATCAACCACGCGGCCCTTGCCCTCGTCGCCGCGCTGCTGCCCAAATACACCGATGATTTTCACCTGCTCATGGTACTAGACCCGGCCATGGATTGCAACGCGGAAAATTCCCACTAAAAATGCGACACCCGTATACTTTCGTTGTTAGGACCAACTAATAACGAAAGGAGTGTCGCACTCATGACACTAACACACTATGAAGTAGCCTGGAATATGCACCAGGCTGGCTCGACCATGGCTCAAATCTGTCAGGTAGTACATTCGCATAGAGCTACCGTGTATCGCTGGCTCAAACAAATCAGACGATCAGGCATTCGGAAGTTCCTGAAAGACAAGCAAACGTGCAAGCAGCGTCGTCCCAAAGCCCGAACACCCGAAACTACCATCCAGAAGATTGTCGACATCCGCAATGAGTTTGGCTGGTGTGGTCAGAAGATACGTAAAGAGCTACTAGCTAACTACGGCATTCGGCTCGGTCTATCCACTATCTACCGTTGGCTCCACAAACGTTTCACTCATGCTGCCGTGGGCGTCAAACGCTACAAGAAGCA
>JBGAWL010000019.1:0-18580 GCA_044227625.1 Saccharimonadales bacterium (SeqCode)
GATTCCATTTCTCTCTTCACGGTTAAGCTATCGGCGCCTAGTGCAGCAGTACTTTCTTGGACTCTCTGCCAGACACGTGAATCGAGTGCTATTTTCATAGCCGTACGCACTGCATCGCTCGATGCAGATTCCATTTCTCTCTTCACGGTTAAGCTATCGGCGCCTAATGCAGCAGTACTTTCTTGGACTCTCTGCCAGACGCGTGAATCGAGTGCTATTTTCATAGCCGTACGCACTGCATCGCTCGATGCAGATTCCATTTCTCTCTTCACGGTTAAGCTATCGGCGCCTAATGCAGCAGTACTTTCTTGGACTCTCTGCCAGACACGGACATCTGGGCCAGTTATGAATTCTGCTGCTTTTGAACTGACGGCACCTAGTATTGAGTTGAAAACATTATGGCCTCGTAATGCAGCGTTTGTTACGTGTTCCGGAGACTTACTAAGCTCAGCCTCTAGCTGCTGTATGGTGTGCGGACTATTTTTATCCTCATCGAGCCACTTGTTTCGTTGCGTCCCAACAGCATTCATGTCCGCTAGATAGGCTTGCTCCGTATTGCCCAGTAGTTCATCGCGGCGCTTTATGAGCTCCCCGACGGAATTGACGTCTAGATCAAACTCAGCAGGTGGATAGCCCTGCGGCGCACCATTTGGATTATTAGTTTGTTCCTTTTGTTTATATTCTTCGAACATAAATACATATTAGCATAAAATGCTAATATATGCAATAGCATTTTAGTTTGCCGTTAGGCTGATCAGATAGTACCGGATGGCTTCGTCGGGGATGATGCTCTCAGTTTTGGTACGAACGTCAAACTCACGGAGTGAAGTTATGAGCTCCTTGAGTCGCGCAAGCGTGATGTTGCGCGCAAGCCCCTGCGTTTTGCGAACAACAAATGGGTTCAGTTTGGCTTCGCGGGCGATGTCTTCTGCGCTGCGGTCTTTGGCCGTCTTCACCACTGCCAGTACATGCAGCTGCCACGCGAGCATAGCGATGATCTGCTGCGGTTCAACCTTCTGTGCGCGCTGTTCTTCATAGAGCTGCACTGTTCGTTTCGTGTTGCCGGCAAATGCTGCGTCGAGCAGTTCAAACACTGTGCTTCCGGGAGTTTTTTCGGTCAGCAGTTCTATAGACTCATGCGTAATCTTGGCGCTATACGCCAGCAGCTTATCTATTTCTTGCGTAAGCATGGCCTGAGTCGCCCCCGTACGCTCCACGAGCATCCGCGCATCTCCGCTGCCTATGCTGCCGCCCTGCTCTTTTGCGTACTCCACTGCAAATCGCGCCAATCCACCCGCATCCAGCACGGCAAACTCTTTGAACGCTGTCAGTTTTTTTAGCTGTTTGTAGTAGGTCAGCCGCTTGTCTAGCTTTGGCTCTACGATAATGATGTCATTTGTATCTGATGCACCGGCCACAAATTCTGCAAACTTTTCGGTAAACTCCTTGTTTGCGCCGGGAGTACGCAGTACCACGAGCTTGCGCGCCGCCAAAAATGGCAAACTCTGTACCGCCTCCACCATACGATCGTACGATGCCTCTTCCCCGTCCAGCCGCTCCACCGCCATATCGCCGTGTTCTTTCTCAAACGCAGCAACAGCCCGGCGCAGTACCGCCCCCCGCTCCACATCATTCTCTCCCGTCAGCGTGGTTATCACTGCTCTATTTTACCCATACAACTGGCTGTGTGTCCCTATAAAACCAAAAACTACTACGTTTTTGCCTTCGTAGTAAAACAATGCGCGAATGTCTCCGGTTACATTCATGCTTAAGTAGCCCTCGTACTCAGCCTTCAGGACATGCACCCGCAGCGTAGGGTTGTCTGGCTCAATAATTAGAAGTTTTAGTCTCTGCTGAAAACGTGCTTGCACAGAAGACGGAAGCTTTCTGTACTGCTTTTTGAACCGAGGGTGATACTCGATACGCACCGTCATTTCTCTAGGTCGGCTATAAATTCCTCGACCGTCTCGAACGGACCGATGGTCTTACCGTCTCTGCGCTCAGCCTCAATCTCGGCAATTATCTTTTCCATCTGCGGCGTGGCCACCTCAACCGCTGGAAAATACACTTGCCCAGTCAAAACCAGCTGATGCATATACGCATTCAGCAGCGTCCCCAGCGGTATGCCATACTGCCCGGCCACCGCCTGCGCTTTCGCTTTCAGGTCTTTCTTGACCTTCACACTCATAACCGTTGTGTCTGATGTACTCATACTACCAAGTATATACTTTGTAGTTTTCTTGTCAACCCTTTTAAACTCTACAGCCTTGTCACTGCAACATCGGGAGAGCTAACAAACTCTATTAAGCCATCGAGTTTCTGGAAGCCAATCGGTTGGCCGTTAAGCCCCATCTGTACTTCGAGCCGCTGATTCGGCACAGATGAAGCCATGAGATGTTGGATGCTGCGGGCAGCAAGTTCTCGTAACGCGTCAATTGACATTTCGCCCGGGCGAACAATACGAAGCTCAGGCTCCACCCCGAACTTCCTCTCCAGTTCTTCTTCTTTCCAGCTTTTTCCGTACACATCGCCCATATCCCATCGACGCAGGGTGCCGTCACGAAAAAGTCGATAGGATGTTGCATCTTTTCCAAGTATACCCGACATACGCTGAATGGTTATAAGCTTTGCAACTTGTTCGGATAGAGGGAAATCCTGTGAGGCGGCACAACCACTTCGATCCCTTACCTCAATCGACCAGCTGTCTCCGCCCTCAATGGGACGAGTAAGCAACAAGTTATCTTCAGGTGATGTCGAGTAATGTCTCACGTCTTGTACATTATTGAGCAATAGGTCATTGTCAACCTCCACTTTTTTGCAACACCTTGTCTATTCTTTTTGCGCTTAATGACCAGTCGTTTTCGAGCCGAGCAGCGTAGACGGCCGGACTCATTTTTAGGGCAGTGTGGATACGTTTGTGGTTGTAGTAAAACACTTGTAGGGCAATTCCCTCATGGAGTCTGGCGAGGTCATCGAATCCTGCGAGCTTCCCAAGCTCAAGCTTGAAGCCACCAAACCAGCGCTCCATGAAGCCATTCTGCCAGGGTTTGCTCGGTGCGCTGCAACTGAGCTGTATCTCCAGCCGAGAGCACAGATCACGGTGCTTGTAGCTCAGGTATTCACCCCCTTGGTCACTGTGTAGGATAGCAGGAGCTGGGTGCTTGCTGAGGGCATCCAGAACCGCCTCGTACGTCAGCTCCGACGAATGGTTGGTGCCAAGCTTCCAGCCGAGTACCTGCCTGGTACACACACCTAACACAACGGCCAGGTAGTGCCAACTGTTTTGAAACTTGAGATAGGTGAAATCCTGTACCCAGGCACCGACGTTGGTCATACCCTGGTAACTCATGCCATCCTGTGGTCGGGATTCGTCCTTGAAGGCAGCGTATTGTCCAAGCACATTGGGCGCTGGTGGTATCTCTGGGGTACCACGTTTGCGGTAGCGACACTTCTTGCTGGCAGTCTGGATAACAATACCAGCTCTGTTACGAATACGCCGAGTCTTTGTCTCGCTCCAGCCTAGGTGAATAGCCAGCCGTTCGACCCCGCAAAACGGATGCTCATCATGGGCAGCGCGGAGCGCTGCCTCCGCTCGAGCATCCTTACCCTGTTGCATGGTTGATGCCCAGTAGTACTGCGTGCGGTCGACGCGGAGTACCCCTGCAAACTTAGTTCGCCATCCTGGGTCGACTTCCTCCAGGACGGCTAGCCTTTTGGGCGTTGTGTCTCGGCCGTTAATCTGCCGAGGATACGATAGGCAATCTCCAATTCTTTCTTGAGCCGATTGTTTTCCAGGATGAGGTTGCGGTCGCCATCAACCACACCTTCACGGAGCCAGGCATATATTGCTTTACTGCTGTAGCCGTAGGTAGCACTAGCAACCACAACGCTTATACCTTCATCACGAATCTTTCCAACGACTTCAGCCCGTAGTTCCGGGCTGGCTGGTTTTCCTTTGGCCATTGCAAACAGTCCTTTCATGCACGTGGAGCTGTCGCTCCCCGTGCCACTAGGTTAACAGATTACGCCGATTCTAGAATAGACTGAGTGTTGATTATATGTGGAGGGGGACACATCAACAAATGAGTTGAAACGAGTCGCGACTACGTCTCTCTCTCTCTGGACTCTACTTCAGGCTGGGTGCCATCAAACGGTTGTACAAAGTTTGGTAAATTTTCTTGTGCCATAATATTTCTATATTAGCAAAAAGGTTGTGTTTTGTCAAGGTTTGTTGTTTTGTATGTATGTTTGCCAAGTCGTGATACAGCGGGGCAGAGGATTATGTGCGATAATGTACGTACATGCCGAGAGTTGTGATTGTTTCCAATCGGCTGCCAGTGAGCGTAAAAAAGGTGGATGGCAAGCTCGAATTTTTCCCTTCTGCGGGGGGGTTAGCTACCGGTTTGTCTTCATACGCCAAAGACGGTTCAAACCGCTGGATCGGCTGGCCCGGCATTGCCAGCGACGGCTTAACGACAAAAGAACAAGAAGAGATCAGTCGGGAACTTAAAAAACACCATTGCTACCCTGTTTTCCTTACCCAAAAACAACTAGACGGTTTCTATAACGGCTACAGCAACAGCGCACTTTGGCCACTCTTTCACCACATGAAGGTGGACTCTGGAGATACCGCAACAAACTGGCGTGTATACAAAGAGGTAAATAAGCTCTACGCCACTACCACGCTAGCCCTGAGCCGAGACAATGATCGCTTATGGCTACACGACTACCAGCTCATGCTGCTGCCAGAAATGCTGCGGGTTGCACGACCGAAAGGGCGTATTGGATTCTTCCTGCATATTCCCTTCCCAACTAGCGAGCTGTTTTTGGGTTCAAAACACGCCGCCGCACTCGCAAAAGGACTACTGGGAGCTGACCTTGTGGGCATGCACACCACTAGCTATACCGATAACTTTTTAGCTGCTTGTCAGGAACTTGGTATAGGTGTTGTTGGGCCACGGAAAGTTGTGCTGCCCGAACGAGTTGTACGGGTGGCGGATTTGCCTATTGGTATTGATTACAAGAAATTTGCCGATGCAAGCTTATCTCTGGATGTTAGTATTGAATACAAAAAATTACAGTGGAAGTACCGCGGCAAAAAGGTCATCTTGACTATCGATAGGCTTGACCCATCAAAAGGCCTGATTGGCCGACTAAAAGCTTACCGTATTCTCCTGGCCGAGAACCCTAAGCTACGCGGAAAGGTGGTTATGGTCATGCAAGCCATACCCTCACGCACTGAAGTTGCCGCGTATCAAAAATTGCGTGTTGATGTCGAGAAGCTCGTTACGCAAATTAATACTCAGTTCGGGACATGGCGCTGGGAACCAGTTGAAGCAATCTTCTCTACGCAAGCCTTTGCGCAGTACGCAGCCCTCTACCAACGCGCCGATGTTGCCTTCATTGCCCCTATACGCGATGGCATGAACCTCGTCGCCAAGGAATATTTGGCAAGTCACCCGAAAAGCGATGGCATACTCATTCTCAGCGAAACTGCTGGTGCTGCCGAAGAACTGAAAGATGCCGTACTCGTTAATCCGTATAAGACTCGTAGCCTTGTGAACGGTTTGATGGAGGCGCTCGTGGTAAAGCCCACCAGTTTTCTACAGCGCACGAAAAAAATGCAAAAGCATCTACGAATCAACTCCATTGATAAATGGGCTACGGGTTTTATGGAGACCCTTGAACGCCCGATACCACTTCCCAGTCTTGCCCTAACTCGCACGGTTACTCCGACAATTACGAGAGATATAGTTGCAGAATACCATCAAGCACATCGACGTCTTTTATTGTTCGACTACGACGGAACTCTTCAGCCAATCGTTCGAAGGCCCGAAGACGCAGCACCATCGCGTGAGACTCTATCGGCCTTAAAACGACTTGCACACGACCCCCAGAATCACGTCGTCGTCATAAGTGGACGCGAAAAAAATAACCTCAATGAATGGCTCGGTAATCTCCCGATTACCCTGGTAGCAGAACATGGCGGCTGGATCAGATTCCATGACCACAAAACCTGGAAGCAAACGACTCACTCGCCTTTACTCTGGAAAGAAAAAGTAGAAAAACTATTTGACCTATACACTCAAAAAACTACCGGTTCGATGATTGAGCAAAAAACGTATAGTATTGCTTGGCATTACCGTAACGCATCACCTTTCTATGCGCAAAAGAACCTTGTTGCATTAAAGCAACTTCTTAAACCTATCGCAAAAAGTCATAAGCTGCGCATAAAAGAAGGGAAAAAAGTTCTAGAGGTACACCATCTCGACATTAGCAAAGGACATGCTGTGCAGGAATGGCTACTTGGGCCAGAGTACGATTTTGTTCTAGCGGCAGGTGATGATGTGACCGACGAAGATATGTTTACCGCTCTTCCACCGCTCTCCTGTAGGATAAAGGTAGGTCGTGGTCAAACTGCTGCCAACTACCGACTGCCGAATCCTGCGGCAATCCACCAACTCCTGCGCAAATTATAGTGGTTGGCACACTTCACACACGTGGGTGCCGCGGGCGGCGACGCGGATTTTGGTGATGGTTGTGCCACAGCGGGGGCAGGGTTGGCCGTCTCGGCGAAAGACATTCGCAAAGCTCAGATAGCTACCCTTTTTGCCTTCGGCATTCACATAGTTTTTGTCGGTACTACCGCCTTTTTCTATGGAAAGCTTCAGGACTGCTTTGATTTCAGATGCTAGACGGTATATGCTTGCTGCTGATACGTTTTTAACAATTGTTTTTGGGTGTATCTTCGCCGCCCACAGTGACTCATCTGCGTAAATATTCCCAACCCCAGCCAAGACGGTCTGGTCGAGAATTGCTGCTTTAATCGACGTATTTTTTCGCCGCTGCAAACGTTCGTACAGAACCTCACCTGTAAATGAACTTTCTAGCGGTTCTGGCCCGACTTTTCTCATAAAATCCATGTATGGTATTTCGCTCGTAGGATACAGTTTCATCCAACCAAATTTACGAAGGTCGTTAAAATACATACGCGTGCCGTCAGTGAAGTCAATATGTTCTCGGGTGGTGCTGTCTGGCAAATCCCGCACAAAACTATCGTTTGGATGCCCCGCCCCCCACCGCCCGCTTTTAGCGAGAAGCCCTAAATTCGAATATCTAAATTCTAAATGTTTAGTATTTTTTGCTTCTGCACTTTGAATTTGTTTCGAGTTTCGCTTTTCGAGTTTAGGATTTTTTTGTATCACTACAATCTGCCCTGTCATTTTCAAGTGACAGGCTAGCGTATAACCACTTGAGAGTTCAATGAATAACATTTTTGCCCTTCGCCACACCCGCGAAACGCTTGCCCCCACCAAAAACCGTTCGACATCCGCCGGTGCGTTCGGAAAACTTTTAAGGCTATTGTAGTTATGGACGCCACAAATGGTCTTTCCGACAAGCAGTGTCGTAAGCCCACGGCGTATGGTTTCTACCTCTGGTAACTCTGGCATGCCCCCATTGTACACCTGCTCACCCCCGCATTCATGCTACCTCTCATCATTTCAATATCCGAAATCTACTTCAGGCCGTTGGGGCATGATCCATCGACCGTGCCATACTTGATACTTGCCGCTCGATATCCGATACTTATATATCTATGGACGGTCTTGCAGATATACTCAGCAACAAAGATTTTGATATTCCCCCCGAAGCGCAGGCTATAAAAGAATACGTCCGGCGACACTATGACCATGAGGTGACGGTAACAATTCAGCAACGTACAATTCTCATCGCCGCGCGCAGCGCAGCGCTCATCGGCACGCTACGGTTAAACGCACCAGCCATTCAAAAGTTCGCTCTAACAGAGAAAAAACTACTGTTTCGCGTCCGCTAGCAGCGCATTCAAATCGTCCGTAAATTGAACAAAATCTGTATACACGACTGCCTGCATGCCTGCCTGTCGCGCCGCCTCACAAAAATCCGGTTTGTCGTCGGTAAATACACACTCGTTCGGCAGCACACCCAACCGCTCAGCCGCAATACCATACGCTCTGGCGTCGGGTTTTATATAACCAATTTCGGCAGAAGCAATCACCACATCAAAATAGCGCGCAAGCTCGTTATTCGGAAATCGCCTGTCTAAGCTGCCCATCGCCACGTTCGATAGCATACCGGTTTTGTAGTGTTTTCGAAGGACGAGAATATAGTCCAAAAGCTGTTCATTGCGCACTTCTCCCGCCCTTACTTGAGCCCGGAAATCTTCCACGTCCATACCAAGAATATTGGCTATTCTTGTATTTGATTCTTGAGGCTCTATCAATCCCCTATTATTTGCGGCGACAATGTCCTTTACCTCAAGAGCAGCTACAGGATTTTCGCGCGCCAGCGAAGCACGAATCTCCTGAAGCGAATCGGTGAGCACCACGCCAAAGCAGTCAAAAATAATGGCCTTAATCATCGGCTAGCATACCCCGTAGGTCCTGTATGGTCTGCTCGGCCGTTTGGTATAGAACACCTCGCATGCCCATAGTTTCAGCAGCCAGCAGGTGCGTAGATTTGTCATCAACCATCACGCAAGCCTCTGGCCCCACGGCTAGTTCGCGGCACATCAGTACAAACATTGCCGGGTCAGGCTTTGTCAGGCCCACAGAAAATGAGCCAATAGCAGCATCAAATAATGCATACTGCTCAGCAGAAAATATGCTTTGAAATACATCGTGACTCGTGTTGCTTAATAACCCAATCTTGTACGCTGGCTTGAGTTCACCAGCAATGTAATCTAGCAAGGGTGTATTTACTCGGGTATGTTCAAACTGATGCCGAATAGTTCGTTCACTTTGTTTAGTAGCTGCAGCTAAAGCCCGCACAAACTCCTCTTGGGTTGCCAGGCCTGCATCTGCCCGCTGTCCGAGCCGCCGCAGCCGCTCCCATTCATCGGGACGCTCAGAAAAATGTTCTGCTTTAAATTGTTGCCAGCCATTTAGGCCAAGCACTCCGTATAAATCAAATACAACCGCACGTATTTTCATATGCGTATATTGTAGCAAGTTAGCGCGCAGTCATGCCGCGGGTAAACTCGCTGTACGTCACGGGAGGGATTTGGCGCTCAAACAATTGCCGAACCGCATCTCGTTTCCCGCCAAAACTACCGGTACCACATGAGGTTGACCAGTAACGGAAAACATCGCTACCGTTATTTTTGAGCGAATACACATAGCGACTTTGGAGCGGGCACTGTCCGCGTTCGTCCTTTAGGTTCGTTTTGTTCCCTTTTGTAAAGCCCAGCGTATCTAAGCCTTTGAGAAAATTGAGGTATCCTTCCTGGGTGTTGGGGAAGACTTCTTGGCGTATAACTTGGCCATCATAGCCACTAATAAGTTCAACCTTACTTTGGGAAGCATCGACGGTTATGCGTGTACTGCGATGATTCTGGCTTACAACTATCGGCCCGTCTATGAGGAATTCGGCTGCCGTGCCACTGTGCGCATATGCACTAAGTTTTGTTGTTGTGGTAGGAGCGTTCTGATTGCCACCACTAAAGACCTTGCTGAACAAAAGGACGATGAGCCAGATAAGACCAATAACAACCAGCAAAAATACGATGATTCGGATGATTCGCGGACTGTCATTCACCATAATGTAAGCATTATAGCATAATTGTTTTAGTTTTGCAACTACCCTCGGAACGGTCTCCCCCTTTCATCTAGAAATTGCCGAGACTCTGGGCGGTATTCGATTCGCTGCCCATCGTTACCGCACTTTTCTTCGTCAATACACAGGTGGTGAACATCGATATCTAAATACCCCCCGTGTGTATTTACATAGTTGGTAAAACTATTTGCATACACACTAAAGAACGCGCTCAGCACAACGGTCGCGGTGACTATGAGCGCTATCATAGTTCCGTCAAATGCAGCCGTATTCTTCAGCTCGTCTTTTGCGCCCGCACGGGTTGCCCTGTCTAGCGCCCGCACGAGTAAGAAAAATGGCACGGCCACCACTATATAAACCGCTGTTACGAACACCACTTGCTTGAAGCCGTTCAGGGAAGCCAGTTGTTCTTTAAACTGCAGCCCGTTGAGCCCAATAGCCCCAAGAAGCCACACCCACACGAGCGTAAACGCTCCAAAGACAACTGCAGCAGCAAATTTAAGAATTTGGGCAATCGCCCGCCCTACCACCGTAATGACCGTGCCAATCTTGGCGACATTGTCTTTGTCGGTCGCAATATCTTTGACCCGGCCAACGATTTCCTTAGCGGTGCCTGGTTTGCCATAAGCTTCTGCAACTTGCTCCGGCTTTTTCGCCTCTGGCATCGCAACCGCCAGCACCAAGTAAATAATTATCATGAAGCCCTGTGAAATAAACAAGAGAACGACAAATATCACCCTCATAATGGTTGTATCAGTGCCAAAATACGCCGCCATACCCGCACATACACCAGCAAGCTGACCTTCTTTCGGCAGTCGGTACAGTTTGCGTGCAGACTCAGCACCCACCCCAGACACACCCGGTTCATCTTCATCTACAGAACCCTCTTGGACGGGCCCTATCTTCTCTAGGACTGCTCGAACTGTTTCTGTGGCAATGACATTCTTCCCGTTTTTTAGCTCGCCAGTGCACTTATCTGCTATGGCCTGTTCTATATCGGCCAATATCTCCGTTTTGTCCTGGTTTTTCGCCAGCGTTTTTTCAGCCTTGCTGAGGTAATCCTGCAGCGCTTCATAGCCAGCCTCTTCAACCTGATACGCACGCCCATTTAAATTGATAGTTACTACTTTTTTCATCGCTTGCCTCCTAGTGCTTCCAAGCTTTTGTATAATTCGTTCCAGTACACATGTAGTTCTGTCAGCCGCGCCTTGCCTGCTGGCGTTAGGCTGTAATACTTACGTGGCGGACCAGCTTCGCTCTCTGCCCACTCATACGCCAGATATTCATCGCGTTTGAGTCTTGAAAGCAGCGGGTACAGTGTGCCCTCACTGGTGGCAAACGGCGTACTAAGCAACCGTTCAAGAATGTCTGCTGCGTATACCTTGCTCCGAGAAACTGTACTGAGCACAGCAAACTCAAGCAGACCTTTGCGTAGTGGGGCGAAACTGTCATCTATTTTTTCTTTGTCCGGCATGTTCAAAGCTACCTTTCTATACCAAGGTACCATGTCAAACTATTATTGTCAATATATTTTAATCACCTACCCGTTTTACGCAGGGGTTCAGTTTTTGCAGTAGCCGCTGCCACTGAGCACACTGTTTTTACACAAGTCGTCTTTTACATTCAGCGTGTTCACCGTTTTTTGCCGCAGGTCGGTTACCTTCTGTTCAGTACTTTGCACGTATGTTACTACCTTAAAAACAAGGAACCCGAGTATAAGCAGTGTTATAACGATAATGCTTCCGAACAAGCTAATCCAGAAATTAATAATCTTTAGCTGACGGGTGAGTTCACGCGCGAGTTTATCGTCTATGAGTGGTCGTTGCTGTTCCATATGTGTCCAGTATAGCGCGGATTGCCTTTCCAAGATCAGTAGTGTCAGTAAAACTAAACCCCGCAATTTCGCCGTACCGTTCCTTTTCTATCCGCCACAAGATGACTTCGGTACGTTCGCCGCCGTGGCCGTTCATTTCACCTATATAGCCCAGCATTTCCGCCGCTGTCAGCTCCTCTGCAGTGAGTCTGCCCTCGCGCAGCAAGTCGTAAATACGGTGCCGGTAGGCACTTGGGGCTTTGCAGTCAATGTTTACGTATTTTCCGGTTGCTGGGTCCGTGATAACCATGTCAATCCCCAGGGCGTCGCTTGCCCGGCTGGTCATTGATGCAGCAAGACCCTCCTTTTGCACACCGCGGTACACGGCTATTTCGCGACTGAGTCCCTGCACAATAGCCTGGTACTGCTCATCGCTAAACCCCCGCACCCCAACTCGTTTGCAGAACCAATCCATGAGCCGTTTCGCTTCGTCGCTAAAGCCCGCCAACAGTGGCTCTTCGAGCGCCAACACTGTCGACACAAAGGCGTCGTTGAAATCTATAAGCTCATACAAACGCTCCCCGCGACTATGGTACCCGTGGGGGTGCTTGTCCATTTGCCCCTGTGCCAATGCCGCCTGTGGTGCTTGCAGCACCAGTGCACGCAGCCAGTGCCACGCCTTTGCCCCACTCAGGTTCGCGGAAGACTCTATGTCACTAGCCTCTTTTTTGGCCTGTTCGATAAGTGGTTTCAAATGCTGCACGTCGGGCTGCCCGCGCCAACGACGACTGGCTATGGGCACTTCGTTGCGCAAACTAACCTGCACATCTTCATACACGGTCCGCGCACCCGAACTCTGCTTTCGCACCCTTCTCCCCGCCCGATAATCCCCAAATTTCTGCCACACCGCAATCACTCCCCGTACACCTGTGCATGTGTGCCGACATCCGTAAAAACATACGCTTCGTCTGTTTCGTAGTAAATAACCCTCACATCGCCGCTAACCGAAAAAGCGCGAAGCCCCAGCATACTCCCACCGAGCGCATGGTCAAATAAGGGAGCGCTGCGTTCACCGCTCTGCCATTGTGCAAAACGCAGACCAAAACGCTTTTTGAGTTTTTGGTCATGTACTATACGTTTTTTGTACGCTTTTATGAAACTTTTATCAAACTCAATCGGCTTCATAGAGAGTTCAGGTACTCTAGAGCGTCGTCGGAGCTTGTAAAGCTTTTGACGACCCCCCTCGCTTTGTCTCTTTCATGTTCTACAGCATTTTGTCTCCACCGTTCGACGACATGCTGTGGAGGCGAACCCCAGCTGTCTTCTACTTCGCCAAAATCAACCCGGCGCCCGTCCACCAGCGCCCTTCCCACATATCGGAACATCGCCTGGGTAGAATCAAACCCTAGACTGCTCGCTTTTAAAGCAAGTTGGCTGCGAAAGTTTTCATCGACCGGTATAGTTATGCGTGATGTGCTACTCATGGCGACAATAGTATCAAAATACATCTAGAATGTCAACTAGGTGTGCTCTGCATGACACTTTGATACACATTACAAATAACCGAAAATGACTATGGCGGCAAAGAAAACTGCGATAAAAATGCTTTGCAGCAAGGCAAAACGCTCATACATGCCTTTTATGCCCCAAAATATTCCGAGTAATGTTGCCTGCAAAGCTATTGCGAGCAGAGCAAGGTAGCCGCCCATTGTCCCTCGGTTTTCAAGCGCATGCAGCAGCAAAATAACAGGCATGATAACAACCATCGCCCATGAAATCGCAACGTGCACTCTCCCCTGCCATTTGCCTTCGTAGTGCGGGATTGCCGCCAGTAAAGCCAAACACGTTATAGCCGCTCTAAGGGCATACCGCAGCGCAACACCGTAGTCATACTTCGGTATGAGCCAGCCCTCAAAATACACTGCGAGCAGCGCTGTCGCGATAAACATGGCACCGCCGAAAACAAATGTTGTATCTCGCCGCGCGGAAGCATGCAGGCTAATTGACCAGTGTTTACCAAACGGCTCTCGCCGAAACACATACCCCAGCGCCGGTGCCATCACCACGGCACCCAGTAACAAATTTTCCCTAGGTAAAATAGCCAGGTGTGTATTCGCCAGATATGATTTATAGGCCACAAATCCCATCATTAGCGAAGTGAGCACAAAAAAGACCATTTGTGCGAGCCAAAAATTAGCAAATCGAGTCAGGTAATTCCATATTGCAACCAAAAGAAGCGCAGCGAGGTACCCGCTGACTAGCACCAAAGGAACATGCTCGTGAATGGCAAAAAGCAGACAAAACAACATATAGCCTGCCGCCATTGCCCATGCCAGTAGTTGGTGAGGGTCGTGAAGCTTAAAAGGACTATGATCGGTTCTTTGGTTTAGATGAACGACCTGCAAAATATCAAATACGGCCGCAGCTATAAGCACCCCAACGCTCATCCCTAGTGAGTCATAAGAACGTAAAGCAAAAGCAATAAAACACCCTGCTCCCAAAATGTGTATTATGCGATGACAGCGTAGCAGCTTCGTACTCACAACTGCAGACTCACTGATACTCGCATACGCTCCTGTTTTCAACTTTGCGGTATATAGCAAAATAGCATGCCATATGTTTACTCCAAAAAGTGGCAACATGAGAAACAAACCTTCCATGAGAGTCATTCTAACCTAATCTCTCATGATGTTCATCTTCTCCTTACAACCAAACTCTGTTATCTGATTGCAATTTCTTTGCAACAAGCTGTATGAGATCGTCTTTGTGAGTCGAAAGTATATCTCGCTCAAAACCAAACGCGAGTGCTTCTTTTACGTGGGTCAGTTCATCTATCACAAATCCGTGCCTTGTTAATACATCTTTTATCGATGCGTCTGAGTGAAAATACCGGCTTGCTGTGACATCGGGGTGGTCGATGGTATGATACGTAGTCATGCATGTCGTTGAGTCGTACAGCGACTTGGGGTCTTTCGCTTCTAAGCAGTCCGTCGATCGAACAACGACAAATAGCTTACCACCACCATGGAGTACCCTGGCAATATTTTGCACCGCTTTCTCTAGCTGCTGTTTTGGCAAATAGTGAAGAACAAGTCGAGCGTATATAAAATCAAAGGTTTCGTCCGCATATGGAAGATTGCTTGCAATATCCTCTAGACGTGCCTCTACTTGGTCAGAAACGCCAGCGTTTTTCACTGCGTCTTGAGCCAGACCAACGCCCGACCTATCAATAGTCGTCGCAATGATACGACGCTCAGATAACCGCTGCGCCATCTGTATTTCTGCCGCTCCAGCTGTCGAGATGCCAACACTCAATACCGACTTATCAGTCTCTGTTAATAAACCTAGTCCATACGCTTCGGTTGGTGAAGACAAACTCATTATAGCTCGCCCCAGTTGTCGCCTATGGAGGTGTCTACGGCGAGTTTTACGGGGAGGTCGGGATAGATTGCTTCCATGGTGGTTTTGAGTATGTCCGCCACTTCTTCAGCATCTTGCTCGGCACATTCGACAAGGATTGAATCATGTATCTGCAACAACTGTTGCGGCCCATCATGACTCATGTCTCTTGTCTCTTGTCTCTGCACAAAATCCTCGATTTTTCGCTCCATCGCCACCATTGCCAGTTTCATCAGGTCCGCTTCGGTACCCTGTATGGGCATGTTCATTGCCGCGCGCTCGGCGGCTTGCCGCACAATGAAATTGCTTGAATGTATGTCGGGCATCGGGCGGCGCCTGCCCAGCAGTGTCTCGACGTAGCCATCTTTTTTGGCCTGTTCTTTTAGGCCGTTAAGGTAGCCGAGGAGCGGTGCGCGCACCTTGAAATACTCGTCTATAAACGACTTTGCCTGGGTAAAATTCATGCCCGTCGCAGCCGCAAGTCCGTGCGGGCTCATACCGTACAGCACACCAAAATTAATGGTTTTTGCCGCAGAACGCATCTGTTTAGTGATATCTTCGGGACTGCGGCCATACACTTCGGCCGCTGTGGTTAGGTGAATATCTGCGCCGCGATTAAACATACTCACCATCTCGCTATCGCCACTCATGGCTGCAGCGAGGCGTAGTTCAAACTGGCTGTAGTCGGCGCTCACGAACTTCCTGCCCTTCCCAGCCACAAACGCCGCCCGAATGTGCTTGCCTAGTTCTGTGCGCACTGGTATGTTCTGCAGATTTGGATCGGTACTGCTGAGCCGGCCAGTCTGAGCAATGGTAAGGTTAAATGTGGTGTGCACACGGCCATGGCCGTCAACCAGTTTTGGCAGCGTATCGACATAGGTATTTTTTAGCTTCGTCACTTCGCGGTACTGACTAATTAGGTCAATTATGGGGTGTACTACGCGCAGTTTATCCAGCTCGCTTGCCGCCGTACTATAGCCCGTTTTACCCTTTTTCACACCCGCTGTTGGCAACCCAAGTTTGTCAAAAAGTATGGTCGCAAGCTGCGCCGGACTGGCAATGTTAAACTCGGCATCGGCATGGCCATAAATTTGTTGTTCAAGGTCAGAAATGCTGTCTTCTATCTGTTCTGAGAACTGTGCCAGGTACAGTGTATCGAGCTGAATTCCCGCGTACTCCATACGTGCGAGTACCGGTATGACGGGCATATCGACAGTAGAATTTAGAATTTGGAATTTGGAATTTGCCTGAAATTCTTCGCGCTGTTTAGCGACTATGGCTCGTATTACGGCCACAATTTCAGCGCCGCGGCCAAGCAGCTCCTCGTCACTCATATTTTCAAAAGATGAGCCGTCATATCCAAGCACGTCGGCAGCAACATCGGTCAATGTTTGCGCACGAATAAGGCTATTGAGTGTAAATGCCGCAACAAGCACATCATGTGCGACTTCGGGCAGTTTCTCCACCCCCATACCCAGCAGCGTCTTTAGGCTAGACTTCACGTCGTACCCGATGAATCTTGAATCTTGAATCTTGAATTTTGAAAAGACTTTTGCAGCATCAACTTTTGCTAGGTCAAACGCATAGGTCAGCTTGTCGTCTGCCGATACTATGAGCACTTTCGGGTCACGCCCCGCCACTCCAGCCGAGCGCCCGTACACTACCAATTCCGCCCCTTTTGGGATTTTTACAGAGGCGAGTTTCACCTCATCGTCAATAATACGGTTCTCCCCAACGGTAAACCCATGATTCAAAATTCCAGATTCATGATGCTGTAAATCCACGTGTAAAATGTCGGGCAGCTGGCGGGCAAGACTCCTAAATTCAAGTTTTTCGAGTAGTGTAGCAATCTTCGCCGGGTTTGCGCCCATGTGTCCATCCATGCGCTCGAGGTCAAGCGGCACGGGCGCATCCAACCACAGCGCGGCAAGTTTTTTGCTCATGTAGGCACTTTCTTTACCGGCTTCGAGCTTTTTGCGCACACTGTCTTTCACCTGCCAGAGATTTTCGTACACGCCGTCCATGGTTTTGTAGTCTTGCAGCAGCTGTATAGCAGTTTTTTCACCTATGCCTGGAACACCCGGAATGTTGTCTGAGCTATCGCCCTTGAGGGCTTTGAGGTCAAGAAATTGTTCGGGCTCTATGCCGTATTTGGCCGTAAAACTTTCTGGTGAATACAATTCTATGTCGCTTAAACCCTTTTTCAGCCGGTACATTTTGGTTAGCGGCCCGACGCACTGCAGCGCATCCATATCACTGGTAATAAGCAGCGTTTCTATCCCCTCTTTGCTCGCTTCGTGAGCGAGTGTGGCCATAATGTCATCTGCCTCGTAATCATCGAGCTCGTATAGTGGCCAGCCAAAGGCATCGAGCAGTTCGTGCAGCACCGGAATTTGTTCATAAAAGTCTGGTGGTGCTGGCTTGCGCCCGGCTTTGTACTCTGGATATATGGCAAGCCGCGAGCGAATATTCGTTTTAGGTTTGTCCCACGCCACCGCCACATAGTCTGGTTTGAGCCGACGTATGACTTCGAGCGCCATGGTGGCAAACCCAAATACGCCACCCGTAGGCGTACCGTCTTTGGTGCTGAGGTTTGGCATGGCGTAGTACCCACGGTAAAAAACCGACTTTCCGTCAATCACCGCCAGCCGTTTCCTCTGCTCCTCAGCCATAGGTGTTATTATACCTCAGTAGACCCCATGAGGTAACCCGAACCCTACATCAGTGCAAAATATTTCCACGGTATACATACTACTGTTTCGCTTGCATCGATACGTAAAGGTGTTTCGCTAAAGACAATGCCGTACTTGCACGATATGCGTTGCATGGTTGACAAAATTTGCCGCACATCTTTATGGCCTCGACCAACCTCAATAGCAATTTGCTCTGTTGCTGTCTTGACAATAAAATCAGCGCCACTCTCAGAGCTATCGTATGTGAGGCCTCCCTGTCTTAAACCGTTCAACATCCGATAGTAATGAAGCCCTGCAACATCCTCGAGGAGCCTTCCCTCCCGGGTCGTGGTTGTACTACTTGAACCAGCCAGGTGGTAAAAAGCCGCCCTGACAACCGAGCTCATGAAAAGATATTTCGCCGGCTTTCGGGCAATTGCTACTTGTGAACCCTGTGGCGGTACTCGTATGAGCAGTTCTGCCTGAACTAAAACGTCAAGAATGTTTGTGATAGTTATGGCAGATATCTTCAGTAAATCTTTTAGTTTCTGTACACTCATGACGTCGCTTTCAGCCAAAACATACAGTAACCGCTTGATAACTGGTATTGTTTCAGCATCAAATTTTCCCAACTGCTGGATGTCTTTCGAAACCACTTTGTCCACCGAAGACAATACCGCATCATATATATCGGCAACACTCCGTTCCGCAAGCGCAAACGGCAGGCTTCCTGTGCCAACATATTGTCTCCAGTGAGCACGATCAACCGAAGCCCAATATCTATCGACGCTAACTTCTTGGCCTTTTAGTAATTCATAGCACTCTCTAGCGGTACGCGATGAATAGGTCGCCGATTCGAGTGAGCGCTTCAGTCCTCCAATCGGGTAGTTGTCAAAATTGACCATTTCATATTCACAAAAGCTCATCGGATACAATCGCTCAATTACCGCTCTGCGACCAGATATATCCGAATCATCCTGCAAGTGTACCGCCGATGAACCACTGCATATAATGAACACGTTAACCGCTCGCTCGTTGAGCGATTTCAAGACTGGCGCCCACTTGGGATCGCTTTGCACCTCATCAATTAACAGCACTGTTGGTC